>SZPD01000423.1 GCA_030263515.1 Anaerolineae bacterium CFX9
TCACGGATCAGCACCGCGAGATCGCGCCCATCCACAAATTCCATCACCATGTAGTAGAGGTTATCAACGTCGCCAAATGAATAGATGCCGACGATGTTGGGGTGGCGCAGGCGGGCGATCGCGCGTGCTTCCCTAAGAAAGCGCTGGCGATATTCCTCTTCACTGTCGGACGCCATCAGCGCGGCATCGATGACCTTGACGGCGGCGAAGCGATCCAGTTTTTCATCATATCCCCGATAGACGCGCGCCATGCCGCCGCGACCCAGCAGATCAACGATGCGATAGTCGCCAAGTTGTCTCCCAATCAGAGGATCTGTGATTGCCATGAACACGTTTACCCGACAAAATGCGCAGCAGGGACTGTGCCCGCGATCGTTTGTAGCGCGAAAAGGACGGGGCGTCAATCTGACTTCGGTATGCCTTTGTTACAGGCACGCCCGGCAGGCGAGGGCAGATCGTCTGTCCACACGCCTCAGCGCGTGCTGTATAATGAGCGCCGAACACGTGATTGCGGCGGGAGTTCACTGCGCGTGCTTCGTTACAACCTACGCTACCAACTGTTTCTCAGCCTTGCGGATGTCATTCTGATCGGACTGTCACTGGCGCTGTCATCGCTGCTGCGCATCCGGATCGATATCGGCATGGAAGCCCCGATCGAGGTCTTCATTCCATCGCTGGAACTGTATATCATCGCGCCGCTGATCTGGGTGTTTGCGTTCGGTCAGGCGGGCGTCTACAGCGCGCATGGCAGTATGCCGCTGGGGCACACACTGCGCCGCGTCATCGCCGGTCATGGGCTGGCGACGCTGCTGTTTCTCGGCACGCTTTATATCGCCTTCCGCGATTTTTCGCGTTTGCAGGCGATCTACTTCATCGCGCTGGGGCTGATCTTCATCGTTGGGCATCGGGCGGCGCTGGCGCTGCTGCGCCGTCGTCTGCTGCGATATATCAATTCCACACGCAGCGTACTCATTGTGGGCTTGAGCGAGACCGCGCGCGCTGTGGGCGAGCGCATCCGTGAAAACCATGCTGCCGGGCTGGTGCTGCGCGGCTATCTGCGTCCGGGAACAGACAGCGCGGAAGCCGCTGTTTCGCCGGATCAGATCATCGGCACGGTGGAAGATCTGCCCCGCCTGCTGAGCGAGCAGCCGACTGATGAGCTGATCGTCGCCGTCAAATGGTACGATCAGCGCGCCAGCGAACTGGTCTCGCACATCATGCACCTGATCGATCAGTTCCCCGTCAACATCCGCATCGCGCCAGACTATTCTGAACAGGCCTATTTCCGCGCCAAGCCGGAAGATTTTTACGGGATCACGCTGGTCGGCCTGCGCGAGGCGATCATGACGCCCGCCCAGCGCATCGCCAAGCGGGTTTTCGATGTTGTCTTCTCGGCGCTGGTGCTGCTGATCGCCTCACCCCTGTTCATCGTGTTGCCGATCCTGATCCGGCTTGACTCGCCGGGGCCAGTCATCTTTCGACAGGAACGGATCGGTCAGCATGGGCGGCGCTTTACCATGTACAAATTCCGCACCATGATGGACGGCTCGGAAGAACCGGGCTACAGCAAGCGGCCGGATGATCCGCGGGTGACGCGCATCGGCGCGTTTCTGCGCCGCACCAGCCTGGATGAGCTGCCGCAGTTTATCAATGTACTCAAGGGAGAGATGAGTGTGGTCGGTCCACGCCCGGAGATGATCGGTCTGGTCGCCAACTATGAGTGGTGGCAGCGCAAGCGTTTTGAAGTGCCGCAGGGCATTACCGGCTGGTGGCAGATCAACGGCCGCTCAGACAAGCCGATGCACCTGCACACCGAAGATGACCTGTATTACGTGCGCAATTATTCCTTCTGGCTGGATATGCAGATTCTTGTTCGGACGGCGCTGGCGCTGCTGACACGCCGAGGTGCATTTTGATCCCGGCGCGGGCGGCGCGCTGGGCGCTGGCCGGCATCCTGGCACTTATGCTGGTGGCGGGCGGCGCGACCGCTTTCTCGCGGAGCTTGTGGGAAAGCCATGAAGCCGACTATCTGCATGTGATTCGCTTCTGGCTGGATCAGGGGCGGCTGCCCGAACCGGAAGATTATCCGGCGGGCGATGCGGAAGTGCGCCAGGCGACCCAGCCGCCGCTGTATTTCGCGGCAGCGCTGCCCATTGTCGCGCTTTTTGATGATCGTGTGCCCGCGCCGCCCGCGCTTTACCCGGATGCCATCTGTCCCGGCGCAGATGCCTTCAACAGCCCACAGATCGACTACCCGATGGACAGCAGCTATGCCTTTCCGCCGCGCGGGGCGGCGCTGACGGGCTATGCGCTGCGCCTGCTCAATCTGGTTTTCGGTATGCTGACGGTTGGCGTGGTTTTTGCCACGGCGCGCCGTTTGTTCCCCGCCAGACCTATGACGGCGGTGATCGCCGCCGCGCTGATGGCTTTCGAGCCGGTCACCCTGCGAACGTTCACGACGATCAGCAACGATGCGCTGCTCATCCTGATCGCCGCGCTCAACCTGCTGCTGTGCGCGCAGGCGCTCCGCACAGGGAAACTGTTCTATGCGCCGCTGATCCTGTTGTGCGGGGCGGCGGGGGTGATGACACGGCTGCCCGGCTGGGTGCTGCTGGCAGTCGATATCGTGTTCGTGCTGGTCTGGCTCGGCGCGCTGGTGCGCTCTGCCGGGCGCTCGCTCTCACTTCAGCGGCTGCGTCTGATCGGCGCGGCGCTGCTGGTCATGGTGCTGCTGATCATCGGGCTGGCGGCGTTCAATTATGCGCAGTATGGCAGTGTCTTCGGGCGATATGAGCAGTTGGATCGGCTGGTCGCGTCGGCGGTCAGCAACCTGAGTCTGCCGCTTCCCACGCTGGCAGGTGTGCTCGATCATACCCGTCTCTCATACCTTGAGGTACTCGAACAGCTTCAGCCGCGCGCGGCGGTCCGGCTCGCCTATACGCTCATGGCGGGCATCGGGCTGGCGCTGGGGGTTGCGGCCGCCGTTCTGGCGCTGGAGCGGCGGCAGAACCGCGCGGCGTTCGGTCTGCTGCTGCTGACCGCGCTGATCACGATCGCCCTGGTCATCTTCCGCAACACTATCCTCAGCAATGCGGATAACACGACGTTCTACAGCACGGCATTCGTGTTTCCGCCGCTGCGTTACTATGCGCCCGCGC
>SZPD01000014.1 GCA_030263515.1 Anaerolineae bacterium CFX9
CAGTTCGCGGCGCTGATCGTGCGGCACGAGTTCCATCAGGTCTGGCGCAGGCGAGATCACCCATGTCCATGCCAGCACATGCTTGCTTTGCAATGTGTCGCAGTTCTTGAAAATCTCGCCGTAGGACACACCCATCCCGCGATCTTGCCAGCGCTCATAGTCGTGCGACTGCGCGAGGTGGTTGTTCTTTTTGTCTCTGTATTGCAGATATTTGAGCGTGGCTTTCAGGCCCTGCCGTCCAGTGCCGCGTCCACTGCGCTGGTTTCCCTTGTACGCCCAGTCCGGGATGATGATCGGTTTGTTCATGTATCCCCTGTTGGCGCGCGTAGCGCGACGATCTGCTTAAGCAGCGCATCGCCGTCGCGCCGAGCAGCCGCCATTGCCTCATGGATCGCTTCGTCACTCTCATCCCCCAACACGGTTGCCATCAGGAACGTGAGCATGAGCATCTGAAAGGTGAGCGTGCTTTCCAAACGGTCGAGCCGGGCTTGCAGTGAGCGCTGGAAGTGACGGCGACTGCCAACCACATCTGCCTGCTGATCGAGGTAGTGACGGATGGCATCGCGGATGATGTCGTTCTCGCTAACTTCGCGTCCATGTTTGGCGGTGATCTGTGCCAGCAGGTCGCGCATTTCCGGGGTCATGCTGATACTGCGGCGGACAGTCTTGGTCGCCATCAGGAATGCTCCACACTATGTGCTTCCCTGATTGTGGCAAAGTGGGTGTGGTGAAAGGCTGTACGATTCCGGTTTGGGGTTGGGAATCGTACAGGTTCGGGATGGAGGATTCCGGGTCACACGCTGCAATGCAAATAGACGGCGTATGTTGGCTTTTCGGACGCACGCCGAAGGGGTGTGTCCGGTGGTCGGGCACATGCCCGACCACATTCCACGCTGCACCGCATGGTGCGGCGTGGGTGCGCCACGTAGCGGCGCACATCAGCCTCCACCGGCGCATGAGGTGGCGAGTTTTTAACTCGCGCCCAACCCCGCCGATGATTCAGCTACGCTGAACACACCGTCGACAACCTCCAATGCGCCCGTCGGCGACGGTTGCATTGCGGCGGGGTTGGTCGGCATCGCGGAAGCGATGCGGCGCTGCTGCAAGGCAGCGCCAGCCGTGCGAGCACAGGTAGAGATGAGCTAAAATAAGGCATAAGTATGCTCGTCAAATATGAGACAATGAGTTGAACACACCATATTGCGTTCAACCATATGCTATCGGTGACCAAAGATGATTTCGCCAGGCGATTTACTTGTCCAAATGAAGCAGGCATCAGAGCTATATCACAAGTTGGTACTCTTGATCTGTCCAGAGCGGGTACAAAGAGTTGATTCTCTCCATCAAGTAGCAATATTGACTAGTTCTACGATAATGAATGTTAATCTCGAACTCGCTAGTTCTTTGCTTGAGATAACACACCGACAACGTAAGGCTCAACTGAGTCAAACCTTCGAGAAAGCGATGACGAGTTTTGTCGCATCTCGCGAAGAATTCGGCGAATTCATACTGCTCGATCATATCGACATCTTGTTTGAGCCAGTTCTTGAAATCAATCCGCTTTCATTCTTACAACAGGCGTCGAGAGGGCGTGTTGTTGTGGCTGTATGGAAAGGAAATCTTGAGGATGGAATGTTGACTTACGGCCAACCCGATCATCCTGCGTTTAGACGCTACGCGGCTAAAGATTTTCTGTCCACCCCTCTCGATTAACTGATATCAACTAAGGAACGGTTCTGATGAAATACGGTGAATTGATCCAATTTGATCCAATTGAGAGCGTGGTTCAACTTCGAGAAGCAGACGAACTTGACGAGGCCCGCCGATTGGTATCCACCTATGTTATCTCTGATGAAATGGCAGACCGCCTCAAAACGGTCTTGATCCCGCAGTTACAGTTCGAGTATCCCAATGACAACATGGGGCTGCTGGTTGTCGGTAACTACGGTACAGGTAAATCACACCTTATGTCGGTTATCTCTAGCATTTCCGAACATGCGGATATGTTGGATTTGATTTCCAGTCGCGTTGTTGTAGAGGCGGCACAACCTATCGCCGGTCGTTTCAAAGTCATCAGAACGGAGATCGGTGCCACTGAGATGTCGCTACGCGATATCTTGGTTCTGGAGATGGAAACAGGTCTAGAGAGACTGGGCATCGATTTTCGTTTCCCATCGATGAATCAAGTCACAGGGCATAAGCGCTCATTTGAAGACATGATGGCGCTATTCCAACAGGTTTATCCCGATCACGGTTTGCTACTGGTCGTGGACGAACTGCTCGACTTTCTTCGTACCCGTTCGGATCAGGCACTCATACTTGATCTGAATTTCCTGCGTGAGATTGGCGAAAGTGCAAGAGACTTACGGTTTCGCTTTGTAGCAGGTGTCCAAGAAGCCATCTTCGATAATCCACGCTTCCAATTTGCGGCAGACAGCGTGCGTCGAGTGAAAGACCGCTTCCAGCAGGTAATTATTGCGCGACGTGACGTGAAGTACGTGGTAGCACAGCGCTTGCTACGGAAAACGCATGAGCAAAAAGCGGCAATTCGTGAGCATCTTTCTCAATATGCCAAATTCTATGATGGCATGAATGAGCGTATGGACGAATTCGTCGAACTGTTCCCTGTGCATCCCAATTACATCGATACTTTTGACCGAATTGCTGTTATTGAGAAACGCGAAATCCTGAAATCGCTCTCGGCGACCATGAAAGGGTTGCTCGACAAAGATGTACCTGAAGGCGAACCCGGTCTCATCGCCTATGATACTTATTGGCGCACATTACGCGGAAACGCAGCTTATCGCTCGATTCCAGATGTTCGAGAGGTACTGGATTGCAGCCAGACGCTCGAAGACCGCGTGCAGCAGGCTTATACGCGCCCACATTACAAGCCAATGGCACTTCGGTTGATCCATGGGCTATCCGTCCATCGGCTGGCGACAGGTGACATCAACACGGCTATTGGTGCAACACCAAGCGAACTTCGGGATAATCTCGCTCTGTTTCAGCCGGGTATTGAAGACCTCGGTGGTGACGCAGCAGACGATCTACTGACCGCCGTCGAAACTGCGCTTAAGGAAATAGTGAAGACCGTCAATGGACAGTTTATCACCTACAACGCGGATAACGGGCAGTACTACCTTGATCTGAAAAAGACCGATGACTATGACGCGCTGGTTGAACGGCGAGCGGAGAGTCTTGATAAGGGACAGCTCGACCGCTACTACTTCGATGCGCTGAAGCGTGTGCTTGAACTGACAGACTCGCCGGTTGTTGCCAGCGGTTTCAACATCTGGCAGTACGAACTGGAGTGGCGCGAGCATCGCGCGGGGCGGCTAGGCTATCTTTTCTTCGGCTCCCCCAACGAACGTTCAACGGCTGTTCCAGAGCGTGACTTCTATCTGTATTTCATCCAGCCATTCGATGCGCCGTACTTCAAAGATGAAAAGCGGAGCGATGAAGTCTTCTTCCGGCTGGCAAAACGAGATGACACATTTGACGCGGTTGTTCGCAACTTTGCCGCTGCCGTTGATCTAGGTCAGACTTCCTCAGGTCACGCGCAGACCGTCTACCGCAGCAAAGCCGATACGTTCCTGCGGGAAATGGTGAAGTGGCTAAACGCAAATCTGACGCAGGCATTTGAAGTTACACATCAGGGAAAAACCAGATCGCTGCTGGACTGGATCAAGGGGAAAATCCCATCGGGCGGTCGCACATTGAATATCCGCGATTACGCGAACATGGTGGGCGGTGTATGCCTTGCAGAGCATTTCCATGACCAAGCGCCGGAATACCCGGAATTCAGCCTTCTGGTGACAAGCTCCACGCTCGAAAAACAGGTGCAGGATGCGCTGCGCTGGATCACCGGGGCTTTGAAACCTCAGGCAGGTGCTGCAATTCTCGACGCACTCAATCTGCTCGATGGCGATCAACTTGTTCCTTATAACTCGAAATACGCCGAGTACATTCTCGACCTGCTCCGCAGGAAGGGCAGCGGGCAGGTGGTCAACGCTGCTGAGATCATCGGTGACGACAAAGGCGTTCCCTATATGGTTCCTGATCGATTCCGGCTCGAACCGCCTCTGGTGATCGTGCTGCTGGCAGCCTTGGTCTACAACGGCGATATCGTGCTGGCGATCACGGGCAAGAAGTTCGATGCGACCAGTATCAATGAACTAGCGAATGCGCCGGTGCGCGATCTGGTGCAGTTCAAACACATTGAACAGCCGAAGGAATGGGATACAGCCGCACTCAAAGCGTTGTTCGAGTTATTGAGCCTTGCGCCCGGTCTGGTTAACGTGGTGACGCAAGGAAACGCCTATCCGATACAAGAAATGCAGAAAGCTATCGACGAAAACGTCAAACAGCTCGTAACTGCCCAGCAGCAGATCCGTGACGGCTTTCCTTTCTGGGGACGGCGCTTGCTGGATGAAACCACTGCTGATGCGCTGCGTGGTCGCATGGAGCAGACCAAGACGTTCTTCGAAAGCCTTCAGCCCTATACGACGGCGGGCAAACTGAAGAACTTCCGCGTCGACTCGCGCACCGTCAAGGGTTATGAAGATGGTTTAAGGGCGCTTGGCGAAATTGATGATTACCGCCAGATTGTCACCGATGTTGGCAATATCGCAGGTTATCTTTCAACAGCCGAGACGGTGCTGCCGGATGAACATGCGTGGGTAGCAAAAGTCAGGGCAACGCGGCAGAAGCTTGTTCAGCATATCGAAAATGGCGGAACGATTGATGCGGACAGCCGTCGGTCAATTGCCCAGGAATTGTCCGGGCTGAAGCGTGATTACATTCAGATTTACATCGACCTGCACGGTCGTGCCCGTTTGAATCATGGAGATGACCGTCGCAAGGGAACGCTGGTGCAGGATGGTCGGCTCAAGACACTGCGCGATTTGACCACTGTCGAGCTGATGCCATTAAGTCAACTCACCGACATGGAACGGCAGCTCACCGGGTTGAAAACGTGCTTTTCACTCGCGGCTGCTGATCTGGAGATAGCGCCGATTTGCCCGCACTGCGTCTTCCGTCCCAATCTGGAGTCAGTAACCGTCAGCTCAAGTGTAGCGCTCGACCGGATCGATACTGATCTGGACCGGATGCTGGCGGACTGGACGCAAACGCTGATCGACAACCTGCAAGACCCGACGGTGCAAGACGATCTGGATTTGTTGAAGGCGGACGCCCGCACGCTGATAGACGGCTTCCTGCAAGCGGGTCAACTTCCTGATCCGTTGGATAAAGCCTTTCTCGGGGCGCTGCGCGAAGTGCTATCCGGGCTGGTTAAGGTGAGCATCAGTGTAGACGAACTGCATAACGCCCTGTTGAGCGGCGGCTCACCAGTCACACCTGCCGATATTCGCAAACGCTTTGATGAACTGATAAACGAAAAAACGCGCGGCAAAGATGCTGCGAAAGTCCGCATTGTACTGGAATAGGATGCTCTAATGATCGAACCTTCAAAGCAGATGGATTTGATGCCGGAAGCAGATAGCAAGACTTCTGGTGCTGTTGAGTGTCTTGGGCAAACCTTCGCCAGCGATGCGGCGCGGCGCGACCACTATCTAAACCGCCTGCGGGCGGCGTTGGTAGAACTGGAAACCAAACTAGGCGGCGTGACATGGACATCCGTTGATGACGCAGTTGCACGTTTAAGCAGACTGGAACACTGGCAGCTAGGTGATGCCGACCGACTGCGTGAGCTAACGGAGCGGATGCGGGAAGCTGCGCGCGGGGGCGGACGCGGTAAAGACCTGCTGCAACTCTGGAAAGACGAAGTGGGTTTTCCGCGCGGCGAAATGGACGATATTTTGCGCCTGAGCGACCCACCCTATTACACTGCCTGCCCGAATCCGTTCATCGGTGAATTCATTTCCTTCTACGGAAAGCCGTATGACTCAGCGTCCAGCGATTACCGGCGTGAGCCATTTGCTACAGATGTGAGCGAAGGGAAGAACGACCCCATCTATAACGCTCACAGCTATCATACAAAAGTGCCTCATAAAGCTATCATGCGCTATATCCTGCACTACACAAAGCCAGGCGATATTGTTTTTGACGGCTTTTGCGGTACTGGAATGACGGGCGTTGCCGCCCAATTATGTGCGAGTGAAAATGCAATTTCAGCATTGGGATATATGGTGCAAGCCGATGGGACAATACTTGGAGAAGGTAATCAGGTAATTGGGCAAAAAGGCGTTCGACCTGTAATTGTGAATGATTTATCGCCAGCAGCTACTTTGATCGCCGCTGGATATAACCTAACTGCAAATGGGAAAAACTTCGCCAAACAAGCTCGGCGTCTTCTAGATAACTTCTATGTTGACTACGGCTGGCTATATCAAACTACTGATCCGACAACCGGCAAGAGTTGTGCGATTGACTTCACCGTGTGGTCAGAAATCTTCACATGTCCCCACTGCTCGGGTGAACTCGTGTTTTGGGACTTAGCTTATGACGAAGAAACAGGCAAGGTTACTGGCGATCCGATCTGTACACACTGTGGAACGCAGCTATCAAAAAGGGAATTGGTTAGAAGAACGACAACATATTTTGACGGTGCTTTAGGCGTCACTCGTGAACGTCAAGTTTTAAGACCTGTAGAGATTCATTACCAACAAGGCAATGTCAAAAGGGTCAAAAAACCAGATGAAAACGATTTTCGCGTTATCGCCGAGATCGAGCAATTACTAACTACAATGGTTTATCCCGTAGATCAAATGATGTTTGTATCTGATGGAGACGAATGGGGCGATCTTTATCGAGGCTATCATCAAGGAATAAGTCGCGTTCATGACTTTTATCTTCCTCGGCAATTGGTTACATACTCTATTTTGTGGAAACTGGCAGATAGTTTGACTAGCGAAGAAATGAGACGACTATGGCGTTTCACTCTTCAAAGCATATCAGTGAGCTTTACACGTCGAAATCGTTATAGAAAGCAGGCGTATTCTCAGGTAAATACTAACCTAAGCGGCACACTTTACATTGGTTCCACCGTAAGTGAGCCGAGTCCCGAATACTGTTTGGCGGGGAAACTGAAAAGATTTGAGAATGCTATTCCGACTACAAATAGGGCGCTTGCCATACAAACTCAATCATTCTCTTCAGTTTCAGTTCCTGAAAATACTGTGGATTATATATTTATAGATCCTCCTTTTGGGGACAACTTACCTTACACCGAGTTAAACTTCCTATGGGAAGCGTGGCTCAAGGTCTTTTCAAATGTGCAACAAGACAACATAGTAAGTGGCTCTCAAGCTAAAGATATTGCTGCATATACAGTCATGATGACAGCCTCCTTGCGGGAAGCCTATCGCGTACTGAAGCCAGGTCATTGGGTAACAGTAGAATTTCACAATTCGAAAAATGCTGTGTGGACTGCAATCCAAGAAGCTATAGGTCGTGCAGGATTTATTGTGGCTGATGTCAGCGTACTAGACAAAGGAATGCGTACAAAGAAGCAACTCAATGCGAATGCAGTTGATAAAGACCTCGTAATCTCCGCATATAAACCCAATGGAGGTCTTGAAGAGCGTTTCCGTATGGAAGCTGGCACAGATAATGGCGTATGGGATTTTGTTCGTACCCATCTCCGCCAGCTTCCTGTGTTCGTCAGCAAGGACGGAATGGTTGAGGTTATCGCCGAGCGGCAGAATTATCTGTTGTTCGACCGTATGGTCGCCTTCCATGTTCAGCGTGGTGTCACTGTTCCGATGTCCGCTTCAGAATTTTATGCCGGGCTGGAACAGCGCTTCTCTGAGCGCGACGGCATGTACTTCCTCTCGGAACAGGTCGCGGAATATGACCGCAAGCGGATGACTGCAACCGAGGTCATGCAGCTTACGCTGTTCGTCACCGATGAAGCCTCAGCAATCCAGTGGCTCAAGCAGCAGTTGACCAAAAAACCGCAGTCCTTCCAGGATTTACATCCGCAGTTTATGCGTCAGCTCGGCGGGTGGAGTAAACACGAAATGTCGCTCGAACTGCGCGACCTGCTTGAACAGAACTTCCTAGTCTACGATGGCGCGGGCGAAGTCCCCAGCCAGATTCACGGCTACCTATCAACGATGTATCGAGATCAGCGTAATCTCGCCAAAGATGATCCGAAACTCCGTGCTGAAGCCGCAGACCGCTGGTACGTGCCTGACCCGAACAAGGCGGGAGACCTTGAAAAGCTGCGCGAACGCTCTCTTCTGCGCGAGTTCGCCGAATACCGCGAGTCGAAGGCGCGTAAGCTGAAAGTATTCCGTCTGGAAGCGGTTCGCGCCGGGTTCAAGAAGGCATGGGGCGACCGCGATTACGCGACCATCCTCGCCGTTGCTGAGAAAATCCCGGATGCGGTTTTGCAGGAAGACCCGAAGCTGCTTATGTGGTACGACCAGGCGCTCACCCGGTCGGGGAAATAGTACGTGGCGCGGCTGGACTCATCGCTGGAAAACGCCGGGGCAGAATTTCTGGTGCTTGGGCATCTGCTCATCGAGAAGATGCAGGCGTTCAAGGCATATACCAACTTCCCCGGCTACGACATTATTGCCACCAATGCGGAGAAGAACGTCTCATGCCGCATTCAGGTCAAAAGCCGCTGGGCAACGGATTTTGACGGTGGGTTTCTAATCAAAAACTTCGACTGCGATTTTGTGGTGGTTGTCGTCTTGAATAGAGGCTACAGTAAGCTGAAGAAAAGTCGGTCGCAAGACGATACGGGACGACGTGAACCGGAGTTCTACGTGATTCCGGTCGAGATCGTCAAAGCTGCTCGATACGAGAAGAGCAGTTGGGGCAAAGTCTTTCTCAGACATATTGAACAAGTTGAACAGTATCTGGGAAACTGGGATTTGATCCGGCAGTTTCTCGGCGGTGAGGAAACACAAATTGATGCAGAGCGGACAATGGATATGGATTGAAAGCGAACATTCCGTCGCAAAAGTGATTGATGTTCAAACGCTGTGGGAAACGACCACCTATCGTGTCTGGCTGCCCACGCTTGACGAGATCAAAACGTTCTCCGCTGCGCAGATCGCGCCGCTGACTATCGAGAATGCGGGACTGAACGCAGATCACATTGCCTATCTCGTGGCAGCCGCCCGCATCACCGATGCGCTGAATGGCGACATCCTGCTTGCGCCACTTACCTCGTCCGTCATCCCGCTCCCCCACCAGCTTTACGCGCTCTCCCGCGCTATCTCCGGTGACCGGATTCGCTACTTACTGGCGGATGAGGTCGGTTTGGGTAAGACCATCGAAGCGGGTCTGATCCTGCGCGAACTGAAACTGCGTGGTCTGGTGCGCCGTGTGTTGGTCGTCGCGCCCAAAGGACTGACCACGCAGTGGGTCGCAGAAATGAGAACGCACTTCAGTGAAAAATTTGAACTGCTCGTGCCGGGTGAATTGCGATTGTCGGATGAAAATGTATGGGCGAAATATGCTCAAGTCATTTGCCCAATTGATTCGGTCAAGCCTCTCGACTTCCGTCAGGGATGGTCAAAGGCGCGTATCGCCGATTACAACCGGACTCGCTTTGAAGACCTGATCGCTGCTGGTTGGGACCTGATCATCATCGACGAAGCACACCGGCTCGGCGGCAGCACCGAACAGGTCGCGCGCTATCGCCTCGGTCAAGGGCTTGCTGATGCCGCACCCTATTTACTACTGCTGTCCGCTACGCCGCATCAGGGAAAGACTGATGCGTTTCACCGGTTGGTGGCGCTGCTCGATGAAGAAGCTTTTCCCGATCTGGGGAGTGTTGCCCGCGACCGGGTGAAGCCTTTTGTCATTCGCACTGAAAAGCGTCACGCCATCGACGACGAGGGGCAGCCGCTGTTCAAGCCGCGTCATACAAGGCTCATCAAAGTGCAGTGGAGCAGTCGTCACGCAGCACAGCAGCAGCTCTACGAGGCGGTGACGGAATATGTGCGTGAAGGCTATAACCGCGCCCTACTAGAGAAAAAACGGCACATCGGCTTTCTGATGATTCTGATGCAGCGGCTTGTCACGTCCTCGACGTGGGCAATCCGCACGACGCTAGAGCGCCGCTTAGAGGTGCTGAACAATCCGCCCGAAACTCTTTATATGGGCGCTGCATCGTCCGAAGATTGGGCAGAGATGGACGGGCAGGAACAACTTGAGATAGTCGTCATGAACCAAACAGAGGCACTGCGAAACGAGCGTGCTGAAGTCGAAATGCTGCTCGAATTGGCACATCAGGCTGAAGCCCAATCTGCGGATGCCAAAGTTGATTCGCTGCTCGACCTGATCTATGGCTTACAGCGGGAAGAAGGCGACCCCGAACTGAAGGTTCTGATCTTCACAGAATTTGTGTCTACCCAAGACATGCTGCGGGATTTCTTTGTTGGGCGCGGCTTCTCTGTCGTGTGTCTCAACGGGTCAATGGATCTATCCGCACGCCAGCAAGTACAGTCCGCTTTCGCAGCAGACACGCGCATCCTGATCTCTACCGACGCCGGTGGTGAAGGTCTCAACCTTCAGTTCTGCCATATCGTCGTGAACTATGACATCCCCTGGAATCCCATGCGCCTCGAACAGCGTATCGGGCGTGTTGATCGTATTGGGCAAAAACACGTCGTCCGCGCCATGAATTTCGTCCTTGAGGACACGGTTGAGTATCGCGTCCGTGAGGTGCTAGAGCAGAAGCTGGCAATTATTCTGGCAGAATTTGGCATTGATAAGGCAGGCGACGTACTGGATTCCGCACAGTCAGCGCAGTGGTTCGATGATCTCTATGTCAACGCTCTGCTCCATCCAGAGACGCTTGAGCGGCGAGTAGATGAAGTCATCCGTCAGGTTGAGCAGGAAGCTGAGGCATTGGCAGCAAACCCTATTTTGCCCACATCGGATGAACCATTCACACTGTCAACTGCACAGCCCTTGTCAGCCCAGCCTATCCCATACTGGCTGGAGCGTATGACAGTCCATTACTTGCGCGCGAATGGCGGTCAGGCAAAACCGACGGGGCGAACATGGTCGCTCACTTGGCCGGATGGTCGACGACAGAGCAATATCGTTTTTTCAATTCAGGATACCTATTGGTTTCCCGATGCCGAGCAACTCACACTGGATGATGATCGACTAACGCAGATTGTTCACCAATCGGCATCTTTTGTTGACGGTCAACCGATTGCATGTGTTTCAGGACACGGGCTGCCAGCGTCGCTGCAAGGGTACTGGTCAATCTGGAAACTAAGCCTGCGGCGGTCAGACCGTTCACATAATGCCGTGCTACCGCTTTTCATTCATGATGATGGACGTGTGCTGCTTCCCGCCGCTCGTTCTATATGGGAGAAGCTATTGTCTGAGCCTCCTGAGCTTACTGGTTATCTGGATAGTTCGGAAGCTGAAATCGTATACCAACGAATGCACCGAATCGCAGAACAGCAGAGCCGTTCACAGTTCGAGCAGCTCTTACAAAAACACACTGCATACATCGAGTCGGAACGACAAAAGACAGAATATAGTTTTCAAGCACGCCGCCGCGCCATTGAACGGCTTGGCTTGCCCGAAGTGCGTAGTTATCGCCTCAAGCAGTTAGTTTCGGAAGAAGAAATCCGTTATCGTCAGATCGATCTCATGGCGGAAATCCATCCTGTATTACAGCCTTACCTTTTACTGCGGATTCAATAACGATATGACCGATACATGGCGTAGCAGTATTCTAAAAGCGTTTATTCCACAAGTTCATTCAATCACGCTTGTGCTTGACCCTGATAGTCTGATGATCGAGGAAACGATACTTCAGACCATTAAAGAGCGCGGTTTCTCCGTCCTTCTGTATGACGATCCCATTGAATTTCGCTATGCGTTCGAGACACAGTTCCGTGAGCAGTGGGAGAATGGAACGCTTCAGGATCTCGTCGTTGTCACACGTTCGTCTGACAATGATCGAGATCCATTTCCTTATGATCTTTCTGCTGTCGGATATCGGTTGTCGTTCAGCTTGTCCGATATTTTCCCATATCTGAACGCGAACATCGTCCGTTCGTTGAATGCTGCGGATTGGCAAAGGCTATATGAGGCACAGCGACAAGTCCGACTAAGTTCACCACAAGGAGAAACTAGCAGTGCAGACTTTGTTCTCCATCATGTATTTGGAATAGCACCTGAAACCGTAAAAGAGCCACATGACCTGTTAAGCCTGCTGCTCCGGCGTCATTATGGGGAGATGCAATTGCCATCTCTTGTTGAGAAGCATTTGCTTCAGAAACTCCGCATAATTGCACGATTTGCCGTATGGCCACTTGAGAATTTGCTTTCAGACCGAATATTCTTTTTCAGTTTTCTTCAAGATCGTTGGACTCCATTTCTGAATCATCTCGCCAGCGAACTGAATTTGGAGGTTCAACTTGGTTCAACCAATCAACCGGGATCTCCGACTCTGCTTCCATTTAGTCATGATGCTGTCCGTGTCTATATGGATAACTTGTTTGCAGAGCGCATTCTGACGCCAGTTGAACATCTACAAGCAGAAGCCTTGGCTAAACACGGGGAATGGATTGCGCTTGGTTTGCATATTGACCCTCGTGCGGACACACTGCGACGGATCAATTCTTTGTTGAAAAGTAGCCGAGATTCATTGCCTGCAATCGATGATTCGCATAGCAAATGGCTTGAGTTTGCGCCGCGATGGGCAGCGCTGAACACAGAAATCAACAGCATCGATCCTGTACCAGGAGAGACAAGAACGGCTTTTGTGGAAGTACAATCAGAGGTTGATTCACGTTTTCAGCAATGGGTTCTTGCCAAATATAGTGGACTGCATAACTACCCACCAACCACGCCAGTAATGGTGCATCACATCCCCAAGTTTCTCGCGCGCCAGATTGATGGCGGATCAGAACGCAAGATAGCGCTTATCGTGGTTGATGGACTTTCGCTGAGTCAATGGAACGCGATCAAGCGTAATTGGCAAACAGATGTCTCAAGACTGGCATTTGAAGAACATAGTTTATTTGCATGGGTACCAACGTTGACATCAGTTTCACGCCAGGCAATCTTTTCTGGTCGATTACCGCAGTTCTTTGAAACGCACATTCAAACAACCTCAAACGAGGAAAATTACTGGCGACAGTTCTGGTCTGACGAAGGCATACTCAGTCAGCGGGTAGCATACGCAAAATCGGTAAATCATGATAATCTAGAGGAAGTGGAGAACATTATTTCTAATGCAAACTTCCGTGTTGTTGGATTGGTGGTTGATACAGTAGACAAAATTATGCATGGCGAACAATTGGGTGCCAGTGGAATGCAAAATCAGGTCGAATACTGGTCAAAACGCGGTCTACTCGAAAAGCTGGTTGAACTATTCATGCAGGCTGGTTATGAGATTTGGCTAACTGCGGACCATGGCAACACAGAAGCATCAGGTATGGGCCGCCCATCCAACGAGGGTGTCTTAGCTGAACAAAAGGGCGAAAGAGTGCGAGTCTATGGAGATGAAGCACTGCGTTCGCGCTTTGCTCATGAATTTCCAAAAACCATTCAATGGAACGGTGTAGGGTTACCAAAATCGTTCTTCTGTCTGATTCCGGTAGGACGCCAAGCCTTTATCGGCGTCAAACAAAAGACGGTTACACACGGCGGAATAACAATTGATGAATTGATTGTGCCATTCATATCTATCAAGCGGATAAAAACCTTATGAATGCCTCAAAATCAGTGCTGGGCTTTGACAGAAAAATAGCTTTAACTTGGCTCGATGCGACCCTTCAGCTAGTCGCTGCTAATTTTCCACCCGATGAGATCCGCAATCGGCTTGATATGGTACTCGATGGTCAAGTAGCAGGTACAGCATACAACAGCGCACGGGGAAAAACTAAGACTGTATTGATGCATATCTGGGTGAATGTTCCATCCAGAGTCGTGAAATTGCGCGACAAGGCGGTCGAGATTGCTCACACTTTGGACGATGAAAAGAAGGTTGCACTGCATTGGGGAATGTGTGTCGCAACGTATCCAATCTTCCTTGACATCGCGTTGACTACGGGACGACTACTGCAAATGCAGGACGAAGTGCCTCTGGCTCAAATTCAGCGTCGAATCGCTGAGGGTTGGGGAGAGCGAAGTACACTCACACGAGCAGTTCAACGTGTTTTGAGGAATTTCGTTGATTGGAAAGCACTGCTTGACTCTCAACAAAATGGCTACTATAGAGCTGCCCCCCAAATTGACTTGAAGAGTCTGCCCGTTCTAGAACTCTGGTTGCTGGAAGCCTTCATGATTGGTAGCAACATGGAGATGCGATCTTTCAAAGAATTGATGGCATCTCCAGCGCTGTTTCCATTTCAGTTGAGCCTTTCCAGCAGAGATTTTGAGGCGAAGTCTGGGCTTGAATTTATGCGGCAAGGTTCGGGTGATGAGCTAGTTATAGTGCGCTAGAACTGCACCATTGATTGCAAACAGCATTGGCGACGGTGATCCACTGTACGCACAGTTTGTTCGCAGAATTCACTATGCAGTACGACAAGAGGGCGATGCGTTTCTGCACCACCCTCTCGACATCTGCGTAATGTCTATTAGAACGGAATATCTTCCGTATCTTCGCTGTGACCGTTGTCACCGTTCTCGGCACGATCCAGAAGGACGAGGCGGTTTGCATCAATATCGAGGCTTGGCTGCGGTGTGCCGCTCTGGTCGATCCACGCCGATGGGCGCATCCATTCCGCCATCACCTGCACCAGCGATCCCTTGCGGACGTACTGCGCCGCCACATCGGACAGCTTGTTCCAGCAGTTGACACGCACCCAGACCGTCTGCTTTTCGCCCGCGCGGTTCTTGCGGCTGACCGCCACCGAGAACGAGGCGACACTCTGTTCACCCACCTGACGCACCTGCGGATCGCTGCCAACGAAACCAGTCATCTGAACGTTGAGGCTCGTATCCATTATCGACTGACGAGCCAATCCGCGCTTTTGCCCTCAATGATGTAGCCGACGCCTTCACGCGCTGCCAACCGCATACCTATGTTCGTCCTGAAGCCGACCCCAATGCCGGGGAATCGGCTTCTTTTGATTCTGACCGGAAGGAAAGGAAGTGACCATGCTCGCCCAGATCAAGCCCTTGAATCAGGAAGAGCGTCAGCTTGCTCGGAGTGCTGCGGCTGAAGCCGTGATGCGCGACATCGGAGAGCGACCGCAGCGCGACCACTATAACCAGCACGCCGCCCACCGTTATCCGCCGATGGTGACGAAACTGATCAGCGGGTTGTGTATCGCGCTGCTGCTGGCAGCCTTTACCCCGTCGGCAATTCGGCTCTATGTGATCGGATCGGAGACGTTCGGAGCGGCGGTATCGTTTGAAATAGCATCTGTCGCTGTCGGGATCGCCACCGTTCTCACGGCGGAAATCGGGCAGGTCGTGTTCTCGCTGGCGCTGGCGACACTCGGCACATCGACAAGCGCACGTCGGCTGCTCTACGCCAGCATGGGTATTGCAACCACGATTGCGCTGGTTGGGAACGTGCAGGTCGCATTACCCGGTCACATGGAGAGTCCGTTCGCGTGGCTGGAAGCAATTGCTCCGCCGCTGCTGGTGCTGTCCACCGCCTATGTCCTCAAAGAGCAGATGCTCGAAGCCATCGAGCAGCGCCATGCCAACGAACGCGCCTATCAGGAAGCGGTGAACGACTGGCAGCAGGCGTCGGTCCGCCCGGAGGCGCATCCCCACTGGATGCAGTTCCATGCCAACGCGCTCCGGGATGCGCTGCGAAAAACGAACAGCCGCCGCCGCGAAGCGCTGGAAGGGCTGACGCACGGTGACTGGCGGGCGCTAGTCTACCGCGAGCTGCAAGCCGACAGTTGGTATGAAACGCCGGAAATCGCCGCTACGCCAGTGCTGGTCGAAACCCAAAGCGAAGGGAGCGTTGACGCCTCCACCCGCCCTTTAGTCTTGAGCGCGAACGGGAACGGCAGCCATCCAGAGGCGAGCGAATGAGGTACTGCGTCGTGTGTGGCACGATGCTGCCCCGCTCAACCTACTATGCCGGACGACCGCGCTTGTATTGCAGCAACCGCTGTCGGCAGGCAGCCAAACTGCGGCGGAAGCACACCGCTCTCACTCATTTTGTGTCATCAGAGGTCAATCAGAGCCAATGACGAAACCGACAATTATTCCGAACTGGAAGTATCAGAAGCCGTCAAAGGGCGGCTATCGTGGGCTGAAGAAGCTGCTCAAGTACGTCTCTCACCGCGAGAGTCCCGATCACCGACCCGTTGAGATAGATGAGCGCTGGACGGACTGCGGATTGGGCAAAGGCTGGCGAGAAGTGTACGAGAACGCGGGCAAGCTGGCGGGTCCGTATGTGCTGGCGCATCACATGGTCATCGCCCCCGCGCCTGACCTGATGGCACTCGTTCCCGAAGAACTGCGCCATGACCTCGTGCGCGAAGTGACTGAGCGGACGATTGAAGCATGGCACGAGGCACGCGGATTGAACCAACCCGAATACTCCTACGTCCTGCATGACCGCGACACCGACGACGAGTACGGGATGCAAATGTTGCACACGCATGTATTCATCGCCGGAACGATTGAGAACAGCCTCGGAGAGCGCGAGTCGCACCGGGTGCAGCGTGAACACGTGGTCACGGACGCGAGGGCGCTTCAGCGGGAGAACAATTTGCACCGCATTGCCCGGCAAGAATTTGAGCAACTGCTCGACCGCACCGTCGGACACGAGTGGCGGGTACTGCGTGAGGTCGAACCGGAGCAGGATCAGGGGATTTCATTGGACATCGAAAACAGTGGCGGTCGCAGTCTGGAGATCGATCTATGAACCCGGTCTTTGCATTGTATTTGCGCCGCACAGCACAAAAGCATACGAGCGGCTTCGCGCCGCTCGCGGGTGTCCCGCCCATGCTGCTGTGCAGATGGACGATCCCGCTGGGCGGGACACCCTACCCACATGCTTGCGAAGCAAGCCGGGGTAGCGAGTTTAATGAACTCGCTCCTCACACGCCGGAGGGGCTTCGTGCGTCACGCTTCGCAGTGACACACCAGCATCGGTGGTCGCGCAGCCCACCGACGCTGAAAGGCATGGCGCGGCACGGCTCGCCGTGCTGTGCGCCACCAAAAGCAAACCACAGCCGCGTTTTTCGCCCGATATGCAGTGCAAATGAGGTGACATGAAACCAAACCGTCTCGAATACGCACGTCGTCTGTCGGTGCAAATCACCGACGCGATGGATGACCGATTGGAGCAGGTCGCGCGCGGGCGCGACGAAGCCAAGTCCGAGGTGGTGCGTACCGCCTTGCGAGCTTTTCTTGATGAACAGGAAGACCTGATCGGCAGCCGGAAGCACTTTACCAAAGCCTTTGGGCGGCGGATCGACCATCTGGAGCGGGTGCTGTCCGTGCTGCTGGCGGTCAACCTGAACACCCTGCACCTGTTGTCTGAGCGGCTGCAAAAGCAGCCCGTCCAGATTGAAGACCTGCTGACCGACGCGGTTGACGAAGGCGTGCGCTCGCATGAGGTGCTGGGGGAATTGATCGAAATGACCGCTGCCCAACAGAAAACCAAACCGCCAGCGTGATCGGCTGGCGGCATGGGTGAACCTGATGTTTCTTCTTGTCTCAGCAGCTTGAGGATACATCAGGTTCATCCGGCTGTGCAACAACCTGTTTTACATCCGGTACATAGTGAGGAAACATGATGGCATCCTTGAACCTGCCGCCCATCGTCCGGGCGGCGCAGCAAGACACAACATTCTCAGCGGCGCTGGCATATGCCGCGCTCGGCTTGAGCGTCATTCCGCTGGACGGCAAACGTCCGGCACTGAAAAGTTGGACACAGTTTCAGCATGAACGAGCGGACGAGCAAATGATCCGCTCGTGGACATTTGACAATATCGGCATCGTCTGTGGGGTGGTGTCGGGCAGTCTGGTTGTCCTCGATCTCGACGGTGCAGCCGGGTATCCTGCCTTTGCCGCGACCTTTCCGGGGCTGGCGGAAACCTATACGGTCGCCAGCGGTGGCGGCATTGGGAAACACGCCTACTTTTATGCCAACCACCTGCCACCGAGTGTGAAGGCGATGGGAACGCCGATTGGCAATCTCGAACTCTGCGGAGAGGGACGGCAGATAGTCGCGCCGCCGAGCGTCCATCCGACCACCGGACAGCCGTATCGGGTTGAGCAGGTACGCGACATCCTGCGCGTTTCTGACTTGGCAGAGTTAGCCGCGTGGATTGATGCATTCAAGCCGCGTCAGCCAGTTCGGGAATGGCTGCCGCCCAAGATCAGCGCGCCTATCGGTGAAGCGCCGCTCAATCCGCGTGTGATTGACGAAATCGTGCGGACGCTGACAGCGCAGGGTTTCAAGCCACACGGAGACTGGCTGCACGGACGCTGCATCTACCCGAAGCGGCATAAAAATGGGGATAGAACCCCTTCCTTCGGATTCAACACCGCCACCGGCTACGGTCACTGTTACGTGTGCGGCACGATGCTGGCGAAGGAGATTTGCGCGCGACTGCACATCGATCCGGCTCAGGTCGGCGGCTTAGTGGAGAAACCACAGCTGCCGCGCATTCTCCAGCACCGCGACCCGCCTGCCGAGCCACCTCAGCATGAGCCTCCTGTGCCACCGTCGAAGCTGCCCGACTGGATGGAGCGATATATGGCATGGGCGGGCGCGACGGGCAATCAGACGCCGCTGATCTTCCATCAAGCCGCCGGACTGTGGCTGCTGGCGACCGCCATCGGACGCCGGCTGTATGGCGAAGCACCGTGGGGTGTTCGGATTTACCCGAACCTGTACCTGATGCTGGTCGCGGGGACGACCTTCTATCGCAAATCGACCGCTTACAAGCTGGCGGAGAGTGTCGCCCGCGCCGCCATTCCGCACATGCTCATGCCAACGCCGGGATCGCCGGAGCGGTTTCAGGAGGCGCTGGCAGGACGAATGCCCTCCAACTTCGACAAACTGCCGAGGGCACAGCAGGAGCGCTTGACCAAAGGGCAGCCGTTCGCGGCGCAGCGCGGACTGCTCAAGGACGAAGTGTCGGGTTTGTTTGGGGCGATCAACAAGCGCGATTATATGGTCGGCATGAAAGACCTGCTGATGGAACTCTACGACTGCCCGGACTACTTCGATAAGGACACACAGACCGGGCTGAACGTGGTCGAGAACGCAGCGCTTTCCATTCTGGGCGTGACCACGCCCGCCAGCTTAGGCAGCGCCATCAGCGCCGGTGATTGGGACAACGGCTTGCTGGTGCGTTTCGCGCTGCTCATGCCGGAACCGGAATACGCCGAACGTCCCGCATCGGCTATGTATCAGCCAGCGCCCACCGACCTGATCGACGATCTGCGCCAGCTGCACGAGCGGCTGCCTGCACCGGAGATGACCGAGATGGGTTGGAGTGCGCCGGGGGCTTTACGGCTAAATGTCGAGTGTTGGACAGAATGCCAGCAGTATGGCGACGACCTGCGCCGCTTGTGCGATCCACGCCGGGAAGTGGAACTGGATGAGCGGCTGAAGGGCGTGTACGGACGGATGCATGTGCAGGCGTTCAAGCTGGCAGCATTATTCGCGTCACTCGACTGGCTGAAGACGAGCGCCGATGCGCCGACGGTCACAGTTGAGCATTGGCACGCGGCGCAGGCGATTACGAACGGCTGGCGCACCAGCGCGCATCGGCTGTTGGAGCAGCTCGACAAGAGTGGCGAAGCGGTCATCGAGCGGCGGTTACAGGATCGTGTCTTGACCGTCATTCAAGAGTCAGGGGCAGGAGGGATCGCCATGCGCGACCTGTATCGCAAACTCAACCTGTCGGCGAAGCAGGCGCGGCAGTTGGCACAGGATTTGATCCGCGCCGGACTGATCGAGGAGCGGCGGATCGACCGGGCGGAAGCCTACATTGCCATCGATTACCTGGCGACAGACTGATTCTACTGACAAAACTGACACTTATGACACGCTGACAACATGACAGTTTGTCGTCAGTGTCAGCATGTCATGTTCACTGACAGGTTCTTAACATTCGAGAGGTTGAAGCAGTGAATCACACACAGCGCGTTGCTCACGTCGCCCGTCAGCGTCGGAGCTTAACCAAAACGCTTGTCCGCGAAGCCGTAGAACGCTATCTGGAAGCGCTGGCGGAAGAAATCGCCAGCGGGGAATGGGTTGATATTCCGTACATCGGCAAGGTGCAGGTGATCCGCGAGGAGGGCAAAGGATACGTGACATCCATCACCTCAGGCGGGCAGCGTGTCCGCCGGGCGGTCAAGATGCGCCTGCGGACGAAAGTGCGGCTGTATGAGAAGTTCAAGCAGCGGTGTCGTAATGTGACATAACCCGGCAACCGCCATTCTCTCGCACGCCCGCCGCGCGGCAAGGATACGACGCGAGGGAACCCACCGTCCAGCACCAGCAGGCGGTACGGTACGCCGCTGCGCGGCTCGTCCCATTTTGCGGCGCACACTGGCAAAACGGGACGACCGAACCACCTGCTTTCCCATCGGGATGCTGGACGGTTCCCCCTTCTGCGTCGTTGGCGTGGGGCGAGCGGTCGCGCTCACCTGCGCTGGCAGACTCCAGCGGTGTGAGGGAGTGTCTCATGTCCACGTTCCAGATCAAACCGTTTCCATGTGTCGCTGTGTATCCAACCAGTTGGGTAGGTGAGATGACGTTCGAGCAGATTTACGATGATCTCGCGCACTACGCCTCGAACGTGATGAAGCGTAACGGCTTCCGTCCGTATGAAATCACGGAGTGCTTGCAGATCGGCTTCATGGTGCTGTGGGAGACGTTAAGCGAGCAGCACGATTTCCTCCTTCAGAAAACCCGCCGTCAGGCGGTGTTTTTCATTCTGGCGCGGTGCAAAATCTCGTCGATGCGCTATCAGGCGGGAATGTACGACAGCCTCGACGCGCTGACCTCGGACGACTTGCACAATACGGCCGACGAGCAGATTGACGGCTTGCAGCACCAGCGTGGCGAGCGCTGGGCAGGCTGGGCAACCGAGATTGACATGCGCGTGGACATCGAGCGGATCATGTGCAAGCTGGCGGAGAAGTACGCCGACTCGCTCAAGCACCTCGCCGCGCTGTACTACGTCACCACGCAGGTCAGCCGGTCAGATGCGGCAGACATCGCGGGCGTGACGCCGTGGAACTGGTACAAGAGCTACGTGCTGCCGGTGCTGGCGGAGGTACGTTACGAGTTCGCGCAGGTGTTCCTTGAGACACACAGCTATACGCTGCCCGAACCGATCATCAAACATGCGAACAAGAACGGGCGTACCGGACGCTTCACCTCGCCGTATCGGGAATGGCGCGAAGCTTACCGTCAGGGCGATACTGCCCCTGCTGAAGCGTTACTCAATCAGTACGCACATACACCCTGCCTGAAACTCGCGCTGCAAGCGCAGATCGACGGCAGGACGTATCAGCAGGCAGCGAAACACTACGGACGCAGGTTTAACAGCTTCAAGAAGCACATGAAGCGGGCGGCGAAACTGCTCAAAGTAGCGTATGCGGCGTGAATGGCTAAACGTCTTGGCTGGGGACGCTAACTCCAGCCAAGTTTATTTTTGCGAGTTTACACGACACCATCTCACCGACTTAAGGTAATAACCGCCGCGAATTGCTCATTCACAAGATCGAGGCAACCAAAGCCGAAATTGGAAAGGTATTGGCGATTACTTGGATGAAAACCTGTCGATCAGCACGTCAAGCGGCTAGAATCCCTTGAAGCACATACAACGCATCGTATCCGACATGTATTTCCCTGAGAGTTAATCCCTCAAATGTAGCTCAATCTCTGCATAGAGTTATGCGCTGATCTTCTCAAAAAGCTGCTTCCAGCGTTGAACCACTTCTGTTTCACTGTCAATTGAGTCGGCGCGCTGCAACAATCTTTCTTTCACACGCTTCGCCACTTCCACCTTCCAGCCTTGTTCAAGCGTAATGTTGTGCTTTTTCGCGTAGGCTTCGATCTGGGGAACGAGCGGGCTACCAGAAATTACCACGTCGGAAAATTCCTCTTCCGGACCTCGGAGATACCGTGTAACTACATAAGCGATGAATTCCGCCGGAAACAGGTCTTCTACCTCCGCTTCCTCGAAGCCGCAGATTTCAGAAAGCATAGTAATGCGGGCTGGTTCTGCCGTGTAGAGGCTACCCTTCAATTGAGTTTCAGTGGTGCGTCCCGGTGTATCAGAATCTAGCACGATGTGCGGTAGCGCCTGATCCTTTGCTGCGATGATTGGAACAACAGCCTTAATACCCTTGAAGCTACCGGATGGCAGAAACAGGAGTTCTCTTTCGGGCTTTATGTGTCCGCGCGAGATGAGATAGTTCTTGATCGCGCTGAAATAGTATTGATCGGACGTGCCATCCACAATCACGGGTTGGCAACCGGCAAGCAAGACAGGTGATACCGCTAGACCTAATGCCGCGTGTACGGGGTAAACCGAGCGGGCTTCTGACTGTTGCTTTTCCTTTGCCCGCAGGTCGGCTGATACCTTTGTCAGTCCCTTATCTGTGCCATCCTCATCGAAGTACACTGCCCGCACCCGGTCTAAATGATCCGGGTCTACCATGAATGGTGAATGGGCTGTGTAGAATATCTGGTTCGTGCCGGAAAGGTTGTTGAAAAACTTGAAAAGGTCTTCCTGCGCAATTGGATGGAGCGAAACCCCCGGCTCATCGAGCAAAAGGATCGCATTCTTGTGTGCCTCTGATCGCTCTACCAAGAACACCAAGAAAAAGCTCAAAAACCATTGCAGTCCGGTGCTGCGACCTTCAAGTTCAATTTCTTCGGGACGTATCTCATCCCTCACCCAAATGCGGAAATGATTCCCGTCAGCCTGAAAACGGAACTGATAATTTCCTTGCTTCCACCAATCAATAAACTCCTTTGTGAGTTCAGTTGAGGCGGATTGAAGCAGGATTTCGCGTTCTTTTTTCCGTTCCGCTATTTCGTGAATTTGGTCGGGTGTGGGATTCTGATTTGCATCCACATCTTTACCGAGTTCAAGGATTTCATCTGGACTGAGTTTTACAAACTCGAATAAAACCCTGAGTGTCCGTGCCTTTGCTGCTTCATGTGCTCCTAAATCAGTTCGCGCCAGATTTGCTATAACATGCGGCAGATAAATCTCCGAATCAAGATTTCCATAATTAGCGTAATAGACAAAGGACGGGATACTTTGCCACACCAAAGCTCGTGCTTCTTTGACGGAATTAGGACTTGGGCGTGACAGAATTGCACTGAACTCTTGTATCTGTGCAAGGAACTGCTCATAAGCTGGCACAATGGCTGACTGTTTCAGTCCTATACTCAAATCTGGCTGACTGAGCGTTTCTTGAAGCTCTGTCAAGGCATCAAGGGTTATATCATCGTCCGCTTCTTCCTCAAGCGTTGTGATCGCGGCGTCTAGGGAACTTTGCATTGCTAATTTCAGAGGTTGTTCAGTCTTTCCCGCGATGTCTAATTGTTCAATCTCTGCTTTCGCTGCTGTCATCACCTCTGCAATGCTTGCTTTTGGTAACGTCGGTTGCCCTTTTGAATTCGGAAAATTAACACTATGACGACCATCTAGGAAACGGGATACACGAGCTAGTTTTACTTCTTCCTCCGCAGCTCCGGTCATTTTGGTTAGTTGTGCTATCACAGAAGCCGATAGCTCAAATTCTGCCTGTATAAAGGAAGGTTTCTGCTCCATGTTTCGTATTTGGTTATACGATTTGCGCGGGGCATCTGCCTTTAGGTCTATTTGTCCGTCACGCACTGGTTTTAATTTCCACAACGCGAGCAAGATGTTTGATTTGCCCGATTCATTCGTTCCAATGAGCGCCGTAACCCGACTTGCGTCAATCCAATCCGTGTCGGCAATTGAGCGAAAATTAGTTACCCGAAAACGTGTGAGGTTCATATATCCCCCTCGTAGCACAATTGGTCGAATTATAGCAGGCACAGTCAACCGGGAATAAATTTCACTCCTATTACTTTAATATATATTTGCTTTTGGCACTCGCCGCACAACAGCGCATCCTGTTGAAAATCAAAGGTTTTCATCGGCAAACCGCCGGGG
>SZPD01000424.1 GCA_030263515.1 Anaerolineae bacterium CFX9
TACGAAGTGACTGCTGTGCGTGTGGCGTTCATCATCAGCCTGTGCATGGCATCCTGTGCCATGTACGTCCTGGTTCTGCGGACACATAACGCGACAGCCGGCGTGCTTGCCAGTGCGCTCTATGTCTTTTGCCCCGCCATCAGTCTGATCGCGGCGCAGCGCCAGGGTGATCTGTCCATCGTCATGGCAGCCGCACTGCTTCCGGCGCTGCTGTGGTCGGTCGATCGTCTGCTATCGTCCGATCGACCGCATGATGTCCTCATCACCGGGCTGATCACGGCGGCACTCTGCCTGACGCATATTCCCCTCTCCGTAACCGGGCTGATTCTTGCCAGCAGTTATATCGTCTGGCGGGCAGCGCGCGGAAAGATCGGCACACGCTGGCGGCATACGTTCCTTGCGCTAATGATGGGGGTGCTGCTGGCAGCCCCCTTCTGGCTTCCAGCATATGCCGAGAGGGAAAGCGTCCGCTGGCTCCCGGCAGAACAACCCGCCGGCGCGCTGTCCCTCAATGATCTGTTCAGCCTGCCGCGCAGCACACCGCCGGATGCGCTGCTGCCTGAAACATCGTATACGATCGGGTTTGTCATCCCTGCGCTGGTGATCGCGAGCGCCGTATGGTCTGTCCGCTCCCGCCAGCGCCACACGCTATCCTTCGCAGCGGTCTGCCTGTTCGCGCTGGGCATACTCGGCATCCTCATCCTTCAAGAAATCCCTGCCTGGCTGTCCGTGCCGCTTGCGCTGGCAGGAGCTGTCGGCAGTACAGGCGTTATCGGTTGGTCGAGGCGAGCATCCGTCCGGATTCAGAATCTGCTGCTGCCGGCGCTGCTGATATTCATCGTGCTGAGCAGTCTGCCCCTTTTCGCCTACACCGTCACTGACGAAGTGATGTGGGATATCTCCCCGGCAGCACAGGTGCAGTATGAGCTGAACGGGTACGGCATTGCGGTTCTGCCACCGAATCAGCCCACACCAACCTCTCTCGGCGAAGCAGCGAGCTTGTCCCCTGCGCTCACCAGCGGGTATCTGCGGGGGGAAATGCTCAATCTGTATGCCGATCCTGCGGAGATCACCGTTCAGATCAGCGGGCTGGCGATGCGCTCTCACAGTGACAGCTATCAGGTGGTCACATTATCCGGCGGCCCCCTGCGTGTTCTGATCGCGGCATTTCCCGGATGGACGGCGACTCTCAACGGGGCGCGCATCGACCTTCAAACGGATGAACGCACCGGATTAATGTCTGTGATCCTACCCGGCTCTACGACTGGCGAGCTGACATTCAGCCTCGATTCGACACCCATACGGACATTTTCATGGCTGGTGGCATGGAGCGCGCTCGCCGCGCTGATGGGACTCTGGATTCGCCGGCGAATGCGTCATCCATCCTCTGAAGACGAGTTTCATACGCTGCTGCCTCCCGCCGAAAGCCGGCTGACACTGATCACGGCGGCGGGAATAGCAGGCATGATCGCCCTGATCTGGCTGTCTGGCGGCGCTGCTATCGCCAGCCCATCAGCGCCAGCCACCGCATTCAGCTATCGCAGCCGGACGAATTCCGGTCTGGAAATGCTCGGCTTCGACCTGGCGCGCGCCCGCTATCAGCCCGGCGAAACCATTGAGGTCGATCTCTATCTGCGCACACTGCGATCGCTGAATCAGAATTATCGTCTGCGCGCACACCTGATCGATCTGAGCACCGGCATCCGAATCGCCCCACTGGCGGCGCACCACCCCGGTGGCTATCCCACCCGCCGCTGGACGCCGGGACGTTATGTGCGGGATAGGCTGCGCTTCACCCTGCCAGAGGATCTCACACCGACGACGCTGGCGCTGGCGATCGAGATCGGGAACTGCCAGCCCGGCTGTGACAGTGATGCCCGGCTTGCCTTCTTCAATCCAGAAGGCGCAGCTCTGGGCGACCGGCTGGTTCTACCCGTCGAACTGCATATTGGACTTTAGTGGAAGGTTGTAATTTATCTTCACTTCAATACAATCTTCACAATTGTGAAACAACAGGATATTTACGGGGAGACGACTTCATGCCTAATACTGAATACGCAGCAGAACTTGGACGTGCCTGGACGCTGCACCGTCAGGGAAATCAGGAAGGCGCGATGAAAGAGTTCAACGCCATCCTGAACCGCGATGTCAATCATATTGATGCGCTGTTCGGTCTCGCGCTTGCACAGCGTTCCAGCGGGCAAAAAGAACTGGCGCGGGAAAATTTCCAGAAAGCGGCGGCGCTGGTGAGCGCTGCGCTGGATCAGAATCCCGGTGAAGATCGCTACGAAATGCTGGGACGAATCATCGAGCAGCGGCTCGAAGAACTGGCATCCTGAAAAAGATTTCAAAATCTCTGCGGAGATGAACAAGCGTGACCGTCTGGAGCGAACGATTGCCGGGGAACCCACTGACCGTGTTCCCGTCGCGCTCTGGCGTCATTTCCCCGGCGACGATCAGCGCGCCGCTGATCATGCCAATGCGATCATGCAGTGGCAGCATACCTTCGACTGGGATTTCGTCAATATCGTCCCCGCCAGCAGCTTTCACGTGGTTGACCACGGTCTTCAGGATAGCTGGCAGGGGGATGTCCATGGTCATCGCGCAGTCATCAGACGACCGATCGAACGCTCGCTCGACTGGACGGGGCTGAGAGCGCTCGACCCCACCCGTGGCGCGCTGGCACGCCAGACGGAGTGTACCAAGATCGTCGCTGATGAACTGTCAGACACCGTGCCCGTCATCGTGACGATCTGGAGTCCGCTGGCGCAGGCGGTGGCGCTGGCGGGTGATGTGACCCTGCTCAACCATCTGCGCACCCACGCCGATCGGCTGCATACCGGGCTGAATGTCCTCACCGACAGCACCCTGCGCTTTCTGGAGGCCATCCGCCGGCTGCCTATCTCCGGCATCTGTTACGTGGTGAACCACGCCTGTTACAGCGCGCTCTCTGAAGCTGAATATCGCACTTTTGGGCTGCCCTATGATCGGAAGATCATCGAATCGTTTCCGACCAAGTGGTGGTTCAATCTGCTGAACTTCGGCGAGCCGCTGCCGATGTTTCACCTGGTGGATGAGCTGATCACGCCTGTGGTTGCATGGCGCGACCGCGAAGGCGAACCGGATCTGTCGCAGGGGCG
>SZPD01000425.1 GCA_030263515.1 Anaerolineae bacterium CFX9
GGCATTAGCCGGAGCCAGCGTCGGCATCGCGATGGGCGGCGCGGGCAGCCCGCAGGCGCTGGAGACTGCCGATATCGCGCTGATGGGCGATGACCTGCGGCAGCTTCCGTTCGCTATCCGGTTGGGGCGGTTTGCCCGCCGGCTGATTTTGCAGAACGTTGCGCTCAGCTTTGGGATGAAGCTGCTCTTCCTGGCGCTGGCATTCGCCGGGCTGACCTCGCTGTGGGTTGCGATTTTCGCCGATGTCGGCATGTCGCTGATCGTGACACTCAACGGGATGCGCCCGCTGCGGATGGGAGCATCAGCGCCGCAGTCCTGACCAACCCGCGAGCGCCCGCAGATTCCGTTCACGGCATGGTCATGCGGCGCAGCGCCTTCACAAGGTCAGACTGGACGACAGGACGCGCAAGCGCGTATCCAGCCGGTCAACTCTGTGTAATGCGCCGAGTCATACGCGCTGGCGATTTCGTTCAACAATCCGCCCTGATCTGCCATGATCGTCTGCTGATCTTTCTGGCTGTCCCTAAGTTCATTATCACCCGCAGGGTCGATTGACACAATCTGCCATAAACGCGAAAAGATGGGCTTGCACAGTTACACAAACTGTTATATAGTGACCGTGCAATGTGAGTATCAATCAGGCAAGGTGTCTGACTCACATGGATGTTGTGGTTAAACATCCCGCAGCCAACACAAGCAACTGAAACCTCGTCACGCGGTTACCCCCTGTTTTACCGGGAATTGCAGCCTGATTTCCGAGCGTTTCCGCAGCAGCACATCTACTCCTGCAACATCTGGGGAATGTGAATTCGTTAGGCTTTGGCAAAACCAGATTAGTTGAGGAGAAAACTCACAATGGCAGAACGTGCACGCGGAACGGTGAAGTGGTTCAACGGCGAAAAGGGTTATGGTTTCATCACCCAGGACGGCGGCCCGGATCTCTTCGTCCACTACAGTGAAATCAAGGGCACGGGTTTCCGCAGCCTGAACGAAGGCGACAAGGTCGAATTCGATATCACTGAAGGCAAGAAGGGCAAGCAGGCGAGCGCCGTTACGGTCATCTAGTCTGCATCACCGCTTCAGAAGCACACCAGAGCGCTCTCGGCAACGAGGGCGCTTTTTTTGTCCCTGCGTCCCCCGCGCCGATAAAGCCGGGCATTACCCCCGGCGCGCATTTTTCGGTAGACTGTGCGCTCATCTGGCGAAATTTTACACAGAGAGCAAAAGATCATGTTAAACCCACAACGCACGATCGATGAACTCAAGGACCTGCGCCGCCTGACAGGCGATGAGAACGGCGCACAGCGCGTCGCCTGGACAGATACCTGGGCACGTTCGCGGGCGTGGCTGCGTGAAAAGCTGGAACAGCTTCCCGTCCGCATTGAGACCGATCAGGCAGCAAACGTGTGGGCCACCCTGCCCGGCGCATCCTCGAAAGAACTGATCATCGGCGGGCATATGGACAGCGTGCCCAACGGCGGCTGGCTCGATGGCTGCCTGAACGTGCTTGCCGGGCTGGAAGTGCTGCGCCGCATCGCGGCAGAGGGCACGCCGCCGGTGACAGTTCGGCTGGTGGACTGGGCAGATGAGGAAGGCGCGCGTTTCGGGCGCAGTCTGTTCGGTTCGAGCGCGGCATCCGGCACGATGATCCCGTCGGAAGTGGCTGACCTGAAGGATCGCGACGGCATCACCCTGCGCGAAGCGGTCGGCAAATTCGGCGTTGACCTCAATACCGTTCTGGACGCGCACGCCCAACTGAAGAACGCGGCAGCGTACCTCGAACTGCACATCGAACAGGGACCGGTGCTGCTCGATATGGATCTGCCGCTGGGCGTCGTGATCGGCACATTCGGCGTCGAGCGGCACGCCATCCGCTTCATCGGGCAGGCGGCGCATTCCGGCTCCACACCGATGCACAAACGGCGTGATGCGCTGGCGGCGGCCGCACGGCTGCACCTTGAAATCCGCGAGATCGCCGTGCGTCATGGCGGCGTGTGTACGACGGGGCGCGTCGAGACGAAGCCGGGTATCGTGACCTCGGTCGTGGCACAGTGCGATTCAACGCTTGATCAGCGGCACATGGATGCCGAAGCGCTGGCGGCGATGCTCAAGGATGCGCAGGAGGCCAGCTACCGCTTTGCGAAGGAAGAAGGCTGCGAGGTCGAATGGAGCAAGCTCTGGCAGATCCACCCGATCCCCTTCCATCCCAAACTGCTCGATTTTTGTGAGGAAGCCGTGCGCGAAGTTACCGGGACGGCGCACCGCCTGCCCAGCGGTCCGCTCCATGACGCGGCGGAAGTGGCGCGGGCGGGCGTGCCCACCGTGATGATGTTCACGCAGAGCCTGCACGGCATCTCGCACAACAAGATTGAGGATACGAAGGAAGAACACATCGCCATGAGTGTTGAGGCGATGGACAGACTGACGAGCAAGACGATGGCATGGATCGCGGCACAGTAGGCGCGTTACAATCAGCCATGCTGATGAACAGCAGGTGTGGAAAGGACCTTTGAATGATGCCGATGAATCCTGATACGGCGCTGAGCGAGATCGAACGCGGCAGTATCATGGCGGGGATGCGCGGGAATTTCCCGCCGGATATTGCGCTTGCGGTGACTGCCGCGCTGATGGAATCCGAGATCAACGTCTTTGAGTTCACCATGAATTCGACCCGTGCGCTGGAAGCCATGCAAGCCGCCAAGCGCGAATATGGCGATGCGGCGGTCGTCGGGATGGGGACGGTGCTGGACGCGGAAATGGCGAAGCGCGTCCTCGACGCCGGCGCAGATTTCGTCGTTGCGCCATCGTTCAGCCCGGCGGTTGTCGAGCTGACGCACGCGGCGGGTGTGCTGGCAGTGCCCGGTGTGATGACGCCGACGGAGATCGTCGATGCGTGGGCGCTGGGAGCCAAACTGCTCAAGATCTTCCCGATCGGCAATCTCGGTATCGACTATTTCAAATCGGTGCGCGGCCCTCTCGACCATGTCAAGTTCATCTGCAACGGCGGCATCAACAGCGAGAATATCCCGCTGTTCCTGAAAGCCGGCGCAGTCGCCTGTGGGCTGGCGGGCTGGCTGACGGGAGATGGCAGCATGCCGCTGGAGACCATCCGCGATCGGGCGCGCCAGGTGCGG
>SZPD01000426.1 GCA_030263515.1 Anaerolineae bacterium CFX9
CGTGCTCGGCACGAAAAGCCCGCCGCTCTCCAACGAACACGAGCGCCGCGTCGTCGCCTATCATGAGGCAGGGCATGCGCTCGTCGGCGCGCTGACGCCAGGGGCGGATCCTATCTTCAAGGTGACCATCGTGCCGCGCGGGCAGGCGCTGGGCGTGACTGCCTCGCTGCCCGACGATGACCGGCGCAATTACAGTCGTGCGTATCTTGAGGCGCAGATGCTGCTGCTGCTCGGCGGGCGCGCCGCCGAAGAGATCGCAATCGGCGAGATCACCACCGGCGCGGCGGACGACCTGAAGCGCGTCACCAGTCTGGCACGGAGGATGGTGGCACAGTTCGGCATGAGCGACACGTTCGGCCCGATCAATTACGGCGAGGATGAGCGCCAGCCGTTCCTCGGCTATTCCCTGTCGCAGGGGCGCACATACAGCGAGGAAACAGCCGCGAAGATCGATGCCGAGGTTCGCCGTCTTGTCGAGGAAGCGCATCAGAAGACACGCCGCCTGCTGGAACAAAACCGCGACAAGCTGGATATGCTCGCCAACGATCTGCTGACTAACGAAGTGGTTGATCGCCAGCGTGTGATGGAGATCGCCGGCGTCCGCCCGGAAGCGCAGCCGGAAGTTATTGGCGAGCAGAACTGAGCCAGCCACACGTAGCAAAGCACACCAGAGGGCGGCTGAATGTTCAGCGCCCTCTTTATTTTTTGTGCACACAGGCAGACAGGCATGGTCAGGCTGGCACGTGTCTGATAGCCTTAGGGGATGGGTTTATCGTTGACTGGATGAGGATTATTCATGTTCCGGCGACTGGCACTTCTCGGCGCGCTGTGGCTGTGCGTGCTGATGAACGCCCCGGTTCGGGCACAAAATATGGACGAGATGGAAGCGGCAGAAACGCCCTTCCGGCTGATCACCATCCTCTCCAATTCGCGCGTCAGCAACATCAGCACGATCGTCACCGGCGACCGTCTGCTGATCCGTATTTCCGGCGGTCCGCGCTGGGTGGATCTGAACACGCTGGAAAGCCGCGATCTGCCAGCCGACATCATCGGGATCGATCGCACAGGCATGCAGGCGCTGGCCTATGATCGTCTCAGCGATACCAGCTATCTGATTGACCTTGAAACGGGCGAGCGCCGCGGCACACTGCGCAGCCAGATTCGCCAGCACCGCTTCAGCGATGACAGCCGCCTGCTCATCACCCGATCCGCCTTCCCGGTGGTCGATCAGGTCTGGGATGCAGAAACAGGCACGCTGATCGGATCGCTGGCGATCGCGGCCGATACTGCCTCGCCGCCGATGCCGATCTTCCGTCCTGAGAGCGCAGACATTGTGGCGCGCTCGGCACAGGGCGAGATTCACCTCTGGAACATCGAGACCGCCAGCCCGCGGATGACGCTCGCGATGAGCGCGCCGCTCGGCTGGCAGTTCCTGTCAGACGGGCAAACGCTGGTCACGTGGAATGCTGAGCGCGCCGCGCTGTGGAGTGCCGAGACCGGCGATCTGCTCAGCACGCTTCCCCTCAGCGCGGATGAGCGGCTGATCGACGTGATCGTCAGCCCGGACGATCGCCGGCTGATCATCCACAGTCAGACGCTGGCGCTGCCACAAGCCCGCCGTCTGCGCCTCTGGGATATTGAAAACATCCGCTCGGCGGTGCTGATCAGCACCTACACGCAGCCAGTCGGCAGCACACGCGGCGAAATCATCCGGGTGGAGATCAGCGGCGACAGCCGGATCGCCGCCGCCTACAGCGATCACCTTCCCACCGTCAATATTTATGATCTGGAAAACGGACGGCTGATCCAGCAGTTGGAAATGCGCTCGAATGCCGTCACCAGCGGGGTGTTCGCTGAAGGTGATCGCTGGCTGATCCTGAGTGATCAATACGATCAGACAGTGGTATGGGAACGCCAGAACGGCGTCTACACACCGGTTCGCACTCTGCCTGCTGGCGATCTCGTGCTTTCAGACAGCGGCAGCACCCTGCTGATCAACAGTTTTTCAAGCGCCTACCTGTATGACCTGACGACCCGCCGTATGCCGGAAGACTTCCGCGTTCGGGCGACCAATCTGCTGCCGAATCTGCCTGTTTACAGCGCGCCTTCGCTGGAATCGACGCTGCTCGGCACACTGCCCACGGGCAATACGATCATCGCGGGCTGGTATGACGGCTTTTACTTCCTCGACGATGTCAATGGCTGGATCCCAGCCGATGCAAACCTTCACCTGCAGGATAACCTGCCATCGATCGATGTGCCGCGGGTTCGCCCGGATGGCAGCCGCCCCTGAACCCACACACAAAAAACGGACGCCCCGGTTTACGAAGCGTCCGCTGAATAATTTTTCCCCAAACGATGCGTCAGTCGTTGCTTGCCGTCGGCTTATGCGCCGCGATGATCGGCGCGGCAACATGTGCCGGCACGGTATCGTAGTGCGAAAAGGTCATAGTATAGATGCCGCGACCGCCCGTCATCGAGCGCAGGTCATTCCCGTAACGCAGCATTTCTGCCAGCGGAACCTGGGCGGTTACGACACTGCGCGCCGCTTCGGTATCCATGCCCTGCACACGCGCGCGGCGCGTATTCAGGTCGCCAAGAATATCGCCCATCATCGACTCCGGCACGATGATGCGAACATCCATGATCGGCTCAAGCAGCACGGGTCCCGCCGCCTGGAAAGCTTCCTTGAAGGCTTCGCGCCCGGCGATCTGGAAGGCGATATCCTTCGAGTCAACCGGGTGTTCCTTGCCGTCGAACACGGTCACCTTGACATCATCGATCGGGAAGCCAGCGATCACGCCATTGCTCATCACCGACTGCACGCCCTTATCGATCGATGGCTGGAACGAGCTGCTGATCGCCCCGCCGACCACTGCCCAGGCAAATTCGTAGCCTTTGCCGGGGTTCGGCTCAACATGCATTGAGACCTCGCCGAACTGCCCCGCGCCGCCGGTCTGCTTCTTATGGCGGTAGGTGGCTGTTCCCTTTTTGGTGACTGCTTCACGATACGGCACTTTGGGCAGTTCGGTCAGCATGCCAACGCCGAGCTTTTCAGCGCGGCTGATCGCCACGTTGACGTGGGTCTCTCCCATACCTTCCAGCACGGTCTGCTTGATC
>SZPD01000427.1 GCA_030263515.1 Anaerolineae bacterium CFX9
CGGCAGCCCCAGATTCGCCAGCGCCGTCGCCGTCTGTTCGATCGCCGCCATGTTCGGCAGTTGAACACCGGTTGGCTGAGACAGGATCTGCGTCGCCAGAGCGCCCGCCTGGGCGGCATTCGGATTGACCGTGATCGTCAGCAGGCTGATCGCGCTCGGCGGCGTCGGCGTAATCGGCTGTCCACCGAGCAATGAAGTCGGCAGCGGAGACTGCTGCGCCAGCAGAGCTTGGTCAGTGGTGGGCGTCAGCGTCGGGATGAGCGTCGGTGTCGGCTGGATGCGAACGAGAGCGACGGAAATCCAGCCTTCCCGCGTATCCGAGCCGCGCTCATAGCGGATATTGAGCCAGCGTCCATCCTCGCTGAAGCCGAGCACCTCAAAGCCTGTGCCGGGGCGAAGCGTGTCGATCGCCGGGAACTGGACGGCCGGACCTTCGCGCACATTGACATCCTGCGCAGAGACGACACTGCCGAGTACGGGCGGCGTCGGCGAGGGCGTCCAGGTTTCGGAAGGTGTGAGCGTGGGCGGAACGGGCGAACTGGTAAAAGTCTGCGTCGGCAGCGGTGTGCGGGTGGGGATCGGCGTGGCGGTGAAGCGCGGCGTCTGTGAGACGACCGGCGCGAGCGTGGCGGTCGCGGGGACCTGTGCCACCTGGGCAGCGCCATCACACGCGGCAAGAATCGCGATCAGAAGGACACCAGCAGCACCAAACCGTAATTTGCTCATCATCAAATCTGCAATTCCCGCTTTTGAATCCCTCAACATATACCATCGGATCGCCGTTTTGCCCAATCGGCATAACCCCTCAGCAATCGGGGTTTTTATCAGTTTTTTGCAGGTTTTCCTTTGACAAGCTTCCCGTATTGGCTTTACACTGAAAGTGCGGTTCGTAACACACCGAGTAACGATTTCGCACGGGTAACAGGAGCTGATTACCAACATGAAAATCCTTCGTTTTGTGCTGCTCATGGTTCTGGTGGCAGTGGTCGCACTGCCCGCGTTCGCTCAGGACACGTTCGGCCTGAGTGATGCCGACGCAGCCCTTCTGAGTTCCGCCAACAACAACAGCGGCGCATTTGATACGGTCACCTATGATTTCGTGCTGTCGCTCAACCTCGCGGGTGAACTCAGCGGTCTGATCAATGGTTCAGGTGTCATCGACAATACCAACAGTGTCTTTACCCTAGCGGTGGATGGCTCGCTGACCGTATCGGGTCAGGTGCAGCCTGCCAATCTCGAAGTTCGTATCGTCGGCGATTCGCTCTACGTCAACCTGATGGATCAGTGGTATGCCGGCAGTCTGTCAGAACTGATGTCTGAGGCTGAAGGCATGGCATCGAGCATGGGCGGCGATCTGCTGCCGGTCGATCCCTCTGAACTCGCCAGCGGCGATATGTCCGGTCTGATGGACGATCCGGCGATGATGCAGGCCCTGGGTGCGCTCGGCACAATGGAACCGTCGGACTTCATCTCGATCTCGCGCAATGCAGATGATGCGCAGGGGCGCGCCGCCTTCCAGATCGCGCTCAACATCGCTGACCTGCTCTCTAATCCTGGAGTCAGCGCAATGCTCGGCGGCGCTATGGGCGGCGACATGGAAATGACGGCGGAGCAGGCCGCGCAGATGGGTCAGATGTTCGCGATGATGCTGTCGGGCAGCCGCTTCACTATCGATCAGTACATCAATCAATCTACCAATCTGGTTGAGCGTACAGTGCTGGATATCTACGTTGATCTGGCGATGATGATGGGCGGCATGGGCAGCGCCGGCTCGGCGGGCAGCAGCGCCATCTCCCTCAATTTCGACATCAACCTGTCCAATTACAACCAGCCTGTTTCGGTAGAGCAGCCGACCAACACGCAGCCGATCGAGCAGCTTATGGACAGCATGAGCATGATGATGGGCAGCTAGCCTATCCACGCTGTCTGCAACACAGACAGGCACAGGGGTTCAGCATACAGGGCTGAACCCCTTGTTTTTTTGCCTGATTCGCAAAGTCTTCATTTGCCTTTGGGGGCATTTGGGACGACAATGACAGACATTACGCATTGCAGCATCCGTCGCAGTCAGGTCATGTGGGTCATGCAAGGAGTAATCTCAGATGTCTGCACGTTCACGCGCATTCGGCTTGTTGCTCATGCTTGCGCTGCTGTTATGGTGTGTCTCGCTGGCCAGTGCGCAGTCGCCGACATTCGGCTTATCTCCTGATGACCGCGCGCTGCTGGGGGACAGCATCGTTCTCAGCGGCGAGGAGCGTTTCTTCGCGTTCGATTACAGCTTCGATCTTCAGCTCTCCGGCATGCCTGATCAGGGCAATATTTCCGTCAGCGTCACGGGCGAAGGACGCAAGGCCGCCGGCGATTTTCAGATCACCATGATCGGTTCAGGGACGGTCAACGGCGAAACCATGCCCGCCGATCTTGAGCTGCGTGTGGTCGACAGCGTGATCTATGCGCGGGATGCTCAGGAAGGCACATGGCGCAGCCTGAGCGAGCAGGAACTGAATGCCTTCATGGGCGGCGCGGTTGATAGCTCCGGCGCTGCCGCCCTGGGGGACATGAGCCAGCTTGCGGCCGGTTTCAGCGTCAACCCGGATGATTTCATCTCGATCTCGCGGATGGCGGATACGACCGTCAACGGCGTGACCCTTGCGCATTTCCGCTGGAACCTTGACCTGATCGATCTCGCCAACTCGTCCGGCTTCACAAACGGGCTGACGGCCCTGGGGACACAGCCACAGCTTTCCGGAGAACTGAGCGCGGCAGGCATCGACTCATCTCAGCTTGCCATGGCAGGCATGCTGATCGGCATGCTGTTCAGCGACACAACGGTCACGCTCGATCACTACGTCAACCCGGCTGAAAATCGTATCATGCAAGCCGTCCTGAACGTTGACATGAACATCAACCCCGCCATGCTCGGTACTGCGGGCAGCGCGCCGCTCATCCTTCAGATGAATCTGAACGTAAATCTGCATGATTACGGGGTTCCGCAAACGGTCACCGCGCCCGAAAACGCGATCGTCGTCACGGCGGATGAAATGCTCAACCCTGCATCGCTGATTGCGGAAGAACAGATCATCGCTGTGCAGCCG
>SZPD01000428.1 GCA_030263515.1 Anaerolineae bacterium CFX9
CCACCGGCTTCCCGCACATCACCCGCACTGTCAATCTCAACGAAATGCACTTCGCGTGAGATCACCCTGCGTTCACCCTCACGGCCCGGTGTCGCATCCTGAATCGCCTGTTCCAGATAGAACAGCGCCCGCAGTTCTGTGCCGGGATCGGTTTCATCGACCAGCACACCACCGCGTTTGAGGGTGTCGCGTTCGCGTACCAGCATCAGGCTGATCGTCGCATCCAGCAGCGCGTGTCCGGGGCAGACAAACGTCGCAGCAGGCTTGCCATCCTGATGGATTAACGCTTTCTCAAAGCAGATACGCTCATAGCGCGGTGTCAACGTGCCGAATCCACGCTCTTTCGCGTGGGCGCGGATGATCGCGGGTACGTTGTTGATCGCATAACGTCCGCTTTCACGCTCATGAATCGTCCCGCCGAGGTGTTCGAATGCCTGTAAGAAAAAGGCTTTAATGTAGAATGGCTGAAGCCGTTTTGCCGCCGCGCGTTCCATCTCCTCACGGATGCGTACAATCTGGCTGACATCCATACTGTTTGTCACCAGTGATTGATGCTCCAGCAGGTCACGCACCCGTTCGCGGTCGGTGGCATTGTCTACGGTTTGTTCAAGCTTTGCCCGAATATCTGGATCATCACCGTAACGCACGGCATCGACCAGCAGCTTCCGCAGCGGCGTATCCTGAAACAGCTTGCCCAGTACATCGAATACCTGTCCATCCAGCGCCCCGCGTTCGATTTCCAGCTTCTGCAACAATCGTTGATAAACCGCACCTTCGCGGGTTGCTCCAGCGACAAGATTCCACAGGTGACAGACTTCGGTTTGACCGATACGGTGAATTCTCCCGAAACGCTGTTCAAGTCGATTAGGATTCCATGGCAGATCGTAGTTGACCATCAGGTGTGCGCGTTGCAGGTTGATGCCTTCACCCGCCGCGTCAGTCGCCAGTAGAATTAATGTATCCGGGTCATTACGAAAACGGTCTTCGACGTTGCGACGTTCTTCGCGTAGCATCCCGCCATAAATGGTGACAATAGCTTCATCTCGTCCGATGAGGGTGGACAGGCGTTCCAGCAGGTAATTAAGCGTATCGCGATGCTCGGTGAAAATCACCAGTTTTCGCTGAGAACGCTCTGTGTGCTGCATTTCTGGCGTGTCCTGCAAGAGCTTGAGCAGCTCGTTCCATTTGCGGTCATTGCCATTGCGTCTTACTCTCGATGCCTGTGATTCAAGATCGCGCAGGATAATGATTTCGGCTTCGAGTTCTTCAATCGTTCCGGCAGCAGTCGCGCTGTCGATCAACTCCGCCTCAATCTGCTCTACCTCAGAGTCAGGCGCATCCTCAAAATCATCCCAGTAATCGGCGGCATAAATAATATCGCCCGCCACAATTTGCTGGCGGGTACGTTGTAGTTCTTTTAGGCGCTTTTCCAGCCGTTCGCGCCGCCGTTTCAGCGATTGGTAAATCGCTTCGGGTGACGATGCCAGCCGCCGTTGGAGAATAGTCAGCGCAAAACCGACTGTGCCTTTGCGCCCGTCGTTCTCGAGTTGATCGGCGCGATTAAATTCTCGCCGCACATATTCGGTAACAGCCTCGTACAGAAAATCTTCTTCGGGTGAGAGCGTGTAATTGACAGTATAAGCGCGTCGTTCAGGAAACAAAGGCTTGCCGTCAAACTTGAGCAAGCGCTCTTTCACCATACGCCGCATCAGATCAGAGACATCGACCTGATGCACACCGTCACGGAAACGTCCCTCAAAGCGGTCTGCATCCAGCAGCGCAAGGAATAACTGGAAATCCTCTTCTTTACCGTTATGAGGTGTGGCTGTCATCAGCAGAAAATGGCGGGTCAATTCACCCAGCAATTTACCAAGTTTATAGCGCTTAGTCTCTTTCAGATCGCCGCCGAAGAAGGATGCGGACATCTTGTGTGCTTCATCACAGACCACCAGATCCCAATCGGTTTGTTGAAGCCGCATCTGTAAATCTTCACTTCGGCTGAGCTGATCAAGGCGGACGATCATTAGATCTTTTTCCAAAAATGGGTTGCCACTCCGCGAAGTCTCACCCATTTCGCGCGTCATAATCGTGAAGTCGAGCTGAAACTTTGCCCACAACTCATCCTGCCACTGTTCGGTCAGGCTCCCCGGCGCACAGATCAGGCAGCGTCGTACATCTCCCCGCACGACCAGTTCACGAATCAACAAACCTGCCATGACCGTCTTACCCGCGCCGGGATCATCTGCCAGCAGGAAGCGGAGCGGTTGACGTGTGAGCATTTCGTCATATACTGCCGTGATTTGATGGGGTAGCGGTTCGATCATTGACGTGTGAACCGCCAGCATCGGGTCAAACAGGTGTGCAAGATGGATGCGGTAGGCTTCTGACACCAACCGTAACAAAGCACCATCCACATCAAATGCCCACAATCGCTCAGATTGGACAATCGAAAGTTCCGGCTCATTTTCGCGGTATAGAAGCGTATCGCCGACTTTGCCATCACTACGACGGTAAACGACGGTGACAGCGTTTGAACCATTCCACTCCACATCAATCAGCGTGACCGTTTGTTGTGGGACAATGCCGTATACCTGGATACCGCGCTGTAACTGTTCAAGCTGGGCCATGGGTTCTCTTCAATGCGCATTGGCTAACGTGAGACTTGTACCGCGATGTTAACCGCTATGTAATGTTACTATAAGTTTGATGCGGCGGCTGATTGAGAGGAATGAATTTTCTGCGGTTTGCTGTTTCAGGGCTGCGTATCGTCAGCCCTGTTCGGACGCACGAAGTGCGTCTGGTCGGCATGGTTGACCGTGCCGACGCGCTGGACGACACCCGCAGGGTCGTTCAGCGGTGCTGCGCGTGAGCGCGGCACATCAAGCCCTCCGGCGCATGAGGAGCGAGCGTTTTAGCTCGCTCCCCCCTCAGCCACATCATGTGCGCCGTAAAAACGGTATACACTTGTGTCATACGCGCAGCATCTGATGCACATTTTGGGAGGGCTGAGGGGGTCGATGCTGTCCATCGGACAGCGGCGCTGCTGCTAGGCAGCGCCATACTTCGCGCAAGTATTGTGGAAAACGCGGATT
>SZPD01000429.1 GCA_030263515.1 Anaerolineae bacterium CFX9
CGAGCATCTCCATCTGCATGCCTGCACTGGCAATAGCGCCTGCGATCAGGTCGCTCAGGTTGGAGCCATGAATCACCAGCGGCGTGCCCGCCTCGATGAAACGGACAAAATCCGGATTCAGCGGCGGATAGATCATATTGACGCTGGGCGAAGCCTGGCTGAGCGCCGCGACATCCACATTCGCGCTGATATCCATCGTCAGCGAACGCCCATCAGGGATGGTGAAGCCCCACGCCATGCCGCCGTAGGCATCGCGCAGCGCGCTGAATGCCGCAGTGACCATCTCGGAAGCCATCCCCTCCATGCCCGGCATGCTGCCGCTCATCCGCATCGTCATGTAGATCGAGTTGTAGATCGCGTGCAGATCGACATAGATCAGGGCGTTGTAATCATCCTGCGGCAGCGTCGCCAGCGACTGAACGAAACGCTCATTCGTCGCCAGCGACTGTTCGAGCGAAGCAAAACTGGCGACATCGCTGCGCATAGTGGTCACCAGCAGCACATCATCATCGATATAGATGGTTGGGTTGGCTGAGCGCTCTGGCACAAACAGCGTGTACGCCCCCTCATCCACCACCTGATATCCTGGCGAAGGATCGTTTTCAAGTTCCATCCCCTGCCGGAAGAATGTCACGACCGCTTCACGGCTGCGGTGATCGGCCGCAACGATCAACTGCACATCATCATCATTGTCGCTCTTGTCATCCAGCAGTGGATCGAGACTGATGATGCCGAACGCGAGCGTATCGCCCAGCCAGGGACCGAAAACCTCGGCAAATGTATCGCCGTCACCGGGGAAAGTGCTGGACAGTTCTTCCAGCGCCTGCGAAAGATTGTTGGGCACACCACCGGGCACATATCGACCGATGCGCGCCATCAAGGCGTCGATCGTCTCGATGAAACCGGCATCCGTGCGCGTCGCCATCAGCAGTTCCGTGTTCGAAGGCAGATAACGCGCCATGGCAGTCAGATCGCTGACTGGCACAGCGCTGACCGGGGCTGCGATCGTCGCCAGCATCACGGCAATCAGCGCGAGGATCATCAGCATGCGTCTCATGAAGGCATCCTTTTCGCTATTCGTAACGACATATAAAGGGCCTGAGAACTACCCTTATGGTAATTATACGTTGATGCGCAGGATCGCGTTGCGAAAACGAAAGGCATGCCGATGAGCATAATGTTTAATGAAAGGCAGCCCCCCACCCGCCGATTTTGCGGCTATACTCTGTTCATGCTGTATAACACAACTTACTTCACAAGCACACGCATCCTGTTGATCCCGGACACGTTATGACGACGAATACCCCCAAAGTATCCGCGCCGCTGACGCTGAATACGCCCGAACGCCCTGATGACAGCGCGCTGGCGCAGGACACTCGGCGTCACTGGGTGGCTGCCGGGCTGACCCTGCTCGCCATCGTGCTGATGGTCATCGCCGCCGTCCTGTATAAACCTGCCAACCGGCTGATCGAAAATCCTCCCCTCATCGAGGCGACGGTGCTGGCGCTGCTCGGTGGGCTGTCCCTCCTCGGCGCGCTGATCCTTTCGCCGCACAAGGTTGAAGCCGGACAGGTCGCCGAGACCGAACTCTCGGAAGGCGCGATCCGCTGGCGGCTGCTGATCCCCGGTCTGGCGCTGCTGGCCATCGGCATCGAGATGAGCGCCAACGTCCTCAAGCTGCCCGCCTTCCAGTTCGCCAACCCAACCCTTCAGTTCCTGCTGCTGCTGGCGGGGCTGGGGCTGTTCCTGGCAGGGATGATCGGCGTCCGCCGTCTCTCTCGCCCAACGATTCACTGGCGCGCTGCCCTGCCGCTGATCGGGATCGTCGCCCTGGCGTTCTTCGTGCGCGCCTTCCAGCTCGATACGCTGATCCGATTCTCGGTCGATGAGATGCATTTCGCCATCGGCGCAGATGCCTTCTTCAACCGCTTTCCGCCCGATCTGCTGACGACGACCTCCACCTATCTGCCGCCCGCCATGATCTACTCGTACTGGAATGCCGGGACGGTCGCGCTCTGGGGACATAATTTCGTCGGGCTGCGGATGCTCAACGCCATCCTCGGCACGGCGACCGTGCTCGCCGCCTACGGAGCGACGCGCGCCATGTTCGACCGACGCACAGCCCTGATCGCGGCGCTCCTGGTGGCGACGTTCCCGCCGCATATCCATTTCAGCCGCATCTCGATGGGGCAGGTGGGCGATGCGCTCTTCGGCACGATGGCAATCATGTTCGCGGCGCGCGCTTTCCGCTGGAATCGCCGTGCCGACTGGGTGCTGTTCGGCACATGCCTCGGCCTGACGCAGTATTTCTATGAGGGCGGCCGCCTGCTCTTCCCGCCGCTTTTCATCGGCTGGTTCGCGCTCATCCTGTTTGTGCTGCGCAGTCGTCTCCGTCCGCTTCGCCGGGGATTGGGGCTGGCGCTGGTGACGCTGATCGTCGTCATCCTACCGGTCTATTTCACCATGTGGTATACCGGCGCGCCGTTCGGCTCGCGCATGAACGAATCACAGACGGATACCAGCGTCTTCGGGCGTGCGCTGCGCAATGAACTCAATCCGTCTGAACAGGCGGCGCTCGGTCGCCGTTTGTCCGATCCGTTCCTCGTGTACGTTTTCAATCCTGATGGCACGGGCGAATTCTACAGCGGTCAGGAACCGATGGTGCTGCGCGTCTTCGTGCCGCTGTTCCTGCTCGGCATCTTCCACAGCATCTGGCGTATCAAATCGGCGACCACACTGCTCGTCCCGGCGCTGATCGGCGCGTCTGCGGGCAATATCCTGATCGCCAACCCGATGATGTTCCATCGCTATATCATGGTCATGCCTGCGGTGGCCATTCTGGTCGCCATCGGGCTGCGCTGCACCCTGCCGATGCTCAACCCGTTCGTCCGTCGTGATGACCCGGCTGCGACGCCGAAAACCGCGCCTGCCCGCCGCCATATCCATGCCGCCGCTGCGCTCACCTTCGCGCTCGCCGGTGTGATCGCCGGCACACAGCTTTACTACTATTTCAACCATCTCATCCCGGAACACAATATCTCAGGACGCGCGGCGAAACCTTATCGGGATGGCTCGGATGCCGTCTGG
>SZPD01000430.1 GCA_030263515.1 Anaerolineae bacterium CFX9
GTCACCGGAAGCTGCGGCAGATTTTCGCGCATATAGCTCACGAAAGCATCGCGATTGGCTTCCAGATATACCAGCAGTTCATCCAACCACGGCTGCCCGCCCTGATACGCCGCCTTCGCCGCAACGAAGCCGAACATATTCGGATGCCCAGCGATACGCTCCATGTCCGCCGTCACGCGCTGGCGCAAAACCGGGTTGGTGATCACGGCATAACTGAACTGAAGTCCGGGCACATTGAACGTCTTGCTCGGCGCGTTGAGCGTGATCGTGCGGTGGGCGATCTCCGGGGCGAGTGAAGCAAACGCGATATGCTCATGCCCACCAAAGACCAGATCGCTGTGGATCTCGTCTGAGACGACGACCAGATTATGTTTCTCCGCCAGTTCGGCAAGGCGCAGCAGCTCATGACGGGTGAACACGCGCCCTACCGGGTTGTGCGGGCTGCAGATCATCAGCAGTTTGCTCTCCGGCGTGATGGCTGCTTCGAGAGCATCGAAGTCGATCTCGTAATGCAGCACGCCGTCGCGCAGTGTGCTCGCCAGCGGCACATCCACCAGATGCGCGCCGCAGTTGCGAACGGACATCAGGAAAGGCGGATAGATCGGCGTGGACATCAGGACGGGCTTTCCCTGCCCTGCAAAAACGCGCCCCATCGTGTAGAGGACATATACCAGCGGCGGCGTGAAGATCAGATCTTCCGGCCTGACAGCGATACCATGCCGCTGCACAACACGCTCGACGATCACGTCGCGCAGAGAACTGCTTTCAAATGTATAACCGAAGACGCCTTCCTCCACCCGCTCTCGCAGGGCATCGAGGATGACGCGCGGCGCGCGGAAGTCCATATCCGCCACCCAGAGCGGCAGCACATCCGGCGGGTAAAGCGTCCATTTCAGCGAAGCCGTCTCGCGGCGTCGGGCCGGGTCATTCAGAACTTCCAGCAGCATCGTCCGTTCATCCTTGTATTTTTTACGCGCTGAAGCACACGAATATTCAGTCCGCCGAGGCAAAGCTATCCCTGCTGAGAATAAGCGGTCTGCTCAGTTGATCGACTGCCGCGTAGAGGCACGGCTGCCCTTGAACTTCAGCGCTTCCGCCAGCAGTTCGCGCGCGCTCTGGAAGCCAGCATCGTTGACTGTGCCGAGCATCGCCGCGAGTTCTTCCACCTTCTGTTCATCCGCGCTCAGCGGCACGATGACCGTGTGCGTGCGTCCGCCGTCGATCAGCTTCTCCACGCGATAATGACGGTCTGCGTAGCCTGCCAACTGCGCCAGATGCGTCACCACCATCACCTGATGCTCGCCGGTCAGCCCCCACAGTTTTTCGCCAACCACGCTGCCGACACGCCCGCCAATCCCCTGATCGATCTCGTCAAAGATCAGCGTCGGCGTATTATCTGCCGCGGTCAGCACCCGCTTGAGCGCCAGCATGATGCGCGCCGCCTCGCCGCCGGAAGCCACCTTTGCCAGCGGGCGAAGCGGCTCCCCCGGATTGGCGCTCATCATGAACTCAACGTGATCGATACCGGTCGAATCGAACGCCAGCCGCGCATCGCCCACGTAAGCGCCGTTCGGGTCTTCCTGCTGTCTCATCTCAACTTCAAAGCGCGTCTTCGCCATACGCAGATCGCCCAGCTCGCGCACGATGCTTTCGCCCAGGCGGGCAGCGGCAGCGCGGCGCGCCTTGCTGATGCGCTCTGCCAGCTCGCCAATGTGGCGGAGCAGCTTCTCCTCCTGATCGCGCAGTTCTGCCAGGCGTTCCTCGCTGTGCTCGATGCTGTCGAGTTCACTGCGCGCCTGTTCTGCGTGTTCGAGGATCAGCTCGATCGAGGAACCGTAGCGCCGCTTCATCTGGCTGATCAGCTCCAGCCGTTCCTCAACCTCATTCAGGCGTTCAGGGTTGTACTCCACCGAGTCGAGATAGTCGCGGATGGCTTCGCCGAGTTCATCCACCAGATCGCTGACCTCAACGGCGACGTTGTACTCGTCCTTCATATCGGGGTCGATGTTGGAGAGCTTCTGAAGCAGCCCCTGCACCTGAAGCAGCGCATCGAGCGCCGGCAGGTGGTCATCGCCGCTGTCATCGCCATGCAGCAGCCTGAGCGCTTCGGCAGAGAGTTTGGCAAGCTGCTCACTGTTGGAAAGCCGATTGCGCTCAGCGCGGAGCTCCTCGTCCTCATTCGGGCGCAGTTCCGCCATCTCGATCTCTTCGATCTCATGGCGCAGACGCTCGGCGCGGCGCTGGAGCGCGGCTTCGTCGTCCATCAGGCGGCTGATCTCTGTGCGAACATCGCCCAGGCGAGCCACCACCACGCCGAGGGCGTCCCGCGCATCCATCAGCTCGGCATAGCGATCCAGCAGATCGATGTGCGACTGCGGCTTGAGCAGCGAGAGATGCGCGCTCTGCCCATGTACATCGACCAGCATCCCGCCGATCTCGGTCAGCACATCGAGATTGACGCTGACGCCGTTGATACGCGCCGCCGAACGACCGTTTGAGCGCACCTCGCGCGAGATGGTCAGCACAGCGGGGTCGTCACCAGAGACCAGATCTTCCCGCTGAAGCAGGGGAACGATCAGCGCCTGGGCACGCTCGTTGAGGACGAAGACGCCCTCGATCAGCGCCTTGTCTGCCCCGGCGCGGATGAAGGACGGATCGGCACGGCCGCCCAGCAGCAGTTCCACCGCGTCGATGATGATCGATTTGCCAGCGCCGGTCTCCCCGGTGATGACGTTCAAGCCCTGACCGAAGGTCAATTCCAGGTGATCGATGATGGCGAAATTCTGGATTCGCAGTTCTTCCAGCATGGCTGACGCCGCCCCTTGTGAAACCTGTGCTATCGCATTCGATAACGTCCGTAGACCGCGAAGGCGATCATACCAATGAAAAGCAAAAGCGGAAGTTGATTGATGACCAGCGTGAACGCCTGATCCAGCGTAGGCGATACATTGAGTTCGCCGGCGCCCGCGCCCATCTGCCTAACAAGCTCGGCGTAAGCTTCATTCAGACGGGAAAAGGCGTACATCGTCCCACCTGTCAGCCCGCCGATGACTGCGCCCGCCGCCCCGATCTGCCCGGAATACC
>SZPD01000015.1 GCA_030263515.1 Anaerolineae bacterium CFX9
GAGTTGGCGAAGAAGACCCGGCCGTGGGCTCCGGCGGCGCCACCGACTTCACCGCGATCGCGCAGGGGATCGATATGGCTTCCCGCTGGATCGAGACCGAACCGGATCGCGCGCGTTCCATCCTGTCTCAGGCGCGGACGCAGACAGTCGAGAGCGTGGAAGGTCTGCGGCGGCTGATCGCCGATCTGCGTCCGCCTGCCCTGGCAGAACTTGGCATCAACGCCGCACTGCGTATGCTGGCGGAACAGACGACATCGCCTCCGCTTGAGGTTCGCGTGTCTGGCGTGGAACGGCGCATCGACGCGGCGCGGGAACTGGCGCTGTTTCGTGTGGCGCAGGAGGCAGTGCGCAATGCGCGCCGTCACGGCAGTCCCAGCCGGATCACGCTCGATCTGACATTCCGCCCGCGGGCAGTGACACTCACGGTTTCGGACGATGGGATCGGGTTTGGGCTGCCCCAGCCGCTCGACAGGCTGGCTGAAGACGCGCACTACGGACTGATCGGCATGCGGGAACGGGTGCAGTCGCTCAACGGACAGCTTTCGATCAGCAGCCAGCACGGCAAAGGGACGGTCATTGCGGTGACTCTGCCGCTGGCAGATACCGATCAGCCGTCAGAGAGTGTGCGCGATCCGGTCTGCGGCGCGCTGATACAGCCGCAGCAGGCATACGGCAGCGCAGTTCACGAAGGCGAGCGCTACTACTTCTGCTGCCCGGTCTGCCAGGGGGCGTTTCTCAAGGAACCGGCACGGTATCTGACAGACAGCCTCGATTGGGCGGACAGGGCGGATTGATCTGAACCATATCCCGCCCTTCTCCGCCGCTTATCGGGATGAAGCAGCCGCCCTATGCCGGTTCTGCCATGCGTTCTGCGGGGCGCGTCAGTTCGAGCAGTTCGTTCACATCATCCAGCGCCGCCAAATCGATGCAGCGCTGATAGAGCTGTTCCACCCGATCGCGGTCGAACAGACGATGCGTCAGCGCCTGGAATTTGTTCTTCAGATCGTCCACCGTCATCGGGAATTCCGGCTCGCCCTTCATATTGGGCAGCGCTGAGGTGCGCGTCTCGCCGGACTTCAGCCGGACTTCGAGACGGCATCCGTTCAGGTTGGGATAATTCGCCTCGATCTCCGGCTCGATCTGCACGTCGATCAGGTTGCGCAGATGCCGCACAAGCGGGGCATCCCAGTCGGCATAATCATCGGGGTTGGCGCTGCCATGCGTGAGGGCGATCGCGGTGGCGACGCGGATGCTCAGCCCGGCGACATCGCGCGACTTCGGGTTCGGGTCTACACGGAAGATCGGGCGCGTGGCATACCCATAGGTATGCAGCGTCACGGCTTCGATCTCGCTGGCATCGAGCGGCCCCTGCGCCAGCATCTGCTGGACGGCATCGACCGCCTGATGCGTGTGACGGCAGCCGCCGTGCGGCTTGAAGCCGGTCGTGACGATCATGAAATTGTCGCCCAGATCATCAAAGGCGGATGGGTCACCGCCATTGCCATAGGCGCGGAAGAAGCCATATTCGCCGTCGAACGCGCCGTCCGGGCCATAAAAACCCGCTTCTGCCAGCCGCACGGCAAAAATGGCCGTCCGCGCCGCGAAGCCCGCGATCAGGTCTTTCGTCTCACATCTGCCGCCTTCGTAGACGTACTGCTCAGTGCCGGACGCCATATCCGTCGAAAGCGCCACTGCCTGGCACATCTGCTCGAAGCTCAGCCCGGCACAGCGTCCCGCGGCGATCGCTGCGCCGATCGCGCCGATCGTCCCTTTGAGATCGTGCCCGCGTTCGCGATGCCAGTGGCGCACCTGCAATCCGAGGCGGATCGCCACGTCGTAGGCGGCGACCATCGCTGTCAGCAGTTCTCTGCCGGATGTGCCGTGCGTCTGGCTGACCGCCAGCACCGCAGGGACCATCTCTGCCGCGATATGCCCGGCGGAACGATGCGAGTCATCCATGCCCAGAATTTTTGCCATCACGGCGTTGGTGAAGGCAGCGCCTTCTTCGGAAACGCGGCTGCCATCGCCGATCAGGCTGGCATCATCGCCCTTCATCATGTGCGTGCCGAAGCGCACCGCCTTCTGCCCCAGCGGACGCTGATACCCGCCGAGCGCGGTTCCGATGGTGTCGAACACCAGCCACTGCGCCAGGCGCAGCGCTTCTGCCGGGATATCCTCATAACGCAGATCCACCGCATACCGCGCAATCCGCTTCACCAGTGATACGTGCTCAGACATGCCCCCAAACCTTTCTTTTCACTCTCTCAATAAGGCGCGTAATTCATTCACGACGAAGTCGATTTCGTCGTCCGTTAGCTCCGGCGCAACCGGCAGGCAGATCAGTTCCTTCGCCAGACGATCGGTTATGGGAAGATGAACGTCGTCAAACTGCCCTGCGTAGACCGGGTGATGACGGGCCGGGGGGGAGTAGTGCAGCACGACTTCGATGCCGGCATCCCGCAGATGGTGGTAAACCCGCTCACGCTCCGGCACACAGATGGTGTAGGCGCGGAAGGTGGGTTCAGACTCCGGGCGGAAGATCGGGCAGTGGGCCGCGGTGTCCGCCAGCCCGCGCTGATAGCGCTCGGCGATGGCGCGGCGGCGCGCTGTCCACGCTGCAAGATAAGGCAGCTTGACCCGCACGAGCGCCGCTTCCAGCCCGTCCAGCGGCACGTTGTAACCCTCTGCGATGTATTTCTGCTGCCCGACAGGAACATCGTCCGCGTCAAAAGCATGCCCATAGCCGGTCAGCAGGCGGCACTGCGCGGCGATTTCTGCGTCGTGGGTGGTGATCATGGCTCCGTTGCCCGCGCTGCCCATCGGTTTATAGGGCGCGAAGCTGAACACCGCTGCATCGGCAAACGCGCCTACGGGTCTGCCGTGATCGCGCGCGCCCGTCGCCAGCGCGGCATCCTCCACGATGCGCAGTCCGTGGCGGTCGGCGATCGTGCGCAGCCGCCTGACATCCGCCGGGTGTCCATACAGGTCTACCGGCAGCAGCGCGCGCGTTCGCGGCGTGATCAGCGCTTCCACCTGATCGATATCGATGTTGTAGTCTGAGTCCCGGACATCGCAGAAAACGGGAATCGCGCCGCACTGACGGATCGCCGCGGTGGTGGAAATGTCGGAATTGCTGACCGTGATCACTTCGTCGCCGGGTCCCGCGCCGCAGGCGCGCAGCGCGATATGAAGCGCGATCGTGCCGGAGTGGACGGCGATGGCGTGCGGCTGCTGAACGGCTTCAGCGAAGGCGGCTTCAAGCCGGGCGCGCGCGTCATACGCGCCATGCATCGAGCCGAACAGCAGAGGTTCGAGCGCTTGCAGAATCTCGTGACGCAGGGCTGCGTGAGTCGCGAATGCGCGCGAGCGCGGCACGCGATACGCATCGCCAGCCTTCATCGAACCTCCTTCATCCGCGACCGCGCACGTTGGGATCGAGCACGTCACGCAGCCAGTCGCCCAGGAATGCCACACCGAGCACGGTGATGGTGATGGCGATGCCGGGGAATGTCGTCATCCACCATGCGCTGTTGATGTACTGTCTTCCATCGGCGAGCATCAGCCCCCATGTGACGGTTGGAGAGCGCACACCCAGACCGAGGAAGCTGAGCGAGCTTTCCGCCAGGATGGTCACGCCGACCTGTGACGCTGCCAGGATGATCGCCGTCGAAATCACGTTCGGCAGGATGTGTCTCATCATCACCATGACGCGGGTCTGCCCGATGGCGTATGCTGCCAGCACATACTCCATCTCGCGCGCCTTGAGGACTTCGCCGCGGATGACACGGGCATACGTCACCCAGCCGGTCAGACCGAGGATCAGGATCAGCGTGCCAAGCCCCGGACTGAGCACGCCCGAAATTGCAACGACAAGAATGATGAATGGGATGCTGAGCAGACCATCAACGATGCGCATCAGCAGATTGTCGATCCAGCCGCCGTAAAACCCTGCGACCAGCCCGACGAGCACACCGATTGTGCCAGCGATGGCGACCGAGATGACGCCGACCAGCACCGAGACGCTGCTGCCGACGATCATGCGGCTGTAGATATCGCGCCCCAACTGATCCGTGCCGAGCAGATATGTGCCCGTCGCATCGGTATAGCCGGGCGGCATGAAGCGCGCCCGCAGATTGCGTTCACCCGGATCGTGCGGCACGATGAACGGCCCGATCACCGCGAGGATGATGAGCAGCGAAACGATTGAGAAGCCGATCAGTCCGACCGGGCTGTGGATCAGCGAGCGCCAGAGGCGCAGCGTCCGCTGGCGGCGCGAGCGGCGAACTTCCGCGGTTCTGAGCGAGGCGATGCCTGCGGATGGGTTGTTGGCGTCTACACTCATGCGCACACTCGCTAGTTGTAATGGATACGCGGGTCGAGATAGACGTAGAGCATATCGACCGCGAAATTGATCAGGATGAACGACAGCGAAAACCAGAACAGACCTGCCTGCACGACGGTGATATCGCGCACGTTGATCGACTCGATCATCAGGCGGCCAAGCCCCGGCCATGAGAAGACGCTTTCAACGACCACCGAGCCGCCCAGCAGCCAGCCTAACTGAAGCCCGAAGACGGTGATGATCGGGATCAGCGCGTTGCGCAGCGCATGCCGGTAGAGCATCTGCCGGCTGCGAAGCCCCTTGCTGAGCGCCGTCCGGATATAGTCCTGGTTGAGCACCTCCAGCATGGCAGAGCGCGTCACACGGGAAAGGCGTGCCGCTGTGCCGACTGCCAGGGTGACGGTGGGCATGATCAGGGCGGCAGGTTCCAGCGCCCCGAATGCCGGCAGGATACGCAGATTGACGGAAAAGATGATGATCAGCATCAGCCCAAGCCAGAAGTTCGGCATGGCATTTCCCAGCGATGCCAGCATGGAACTGGCGACATCGATCAGGCTGTTTCGTTTGACGGCTGAAAGGATTCCCAGAGGCAGGGCGATCGCCAGCCCGGAGAGCGCCGCGGACATGGCAAGCAGATAGGTATTGCCGAGCCGCTCGATCACCAGTTCCATCGCCGGGCGTCGCGCCTGGATCGACTGCCCGAAATCCCCGGTGATCGCTTTGGTGATGAAGATGATGTACTGCTCTGTCAGGGGCTTGTCGAAACCCCACACTTCACGCATGCGCGCGATCTGTTCTTCATTGAACGTCGGAGGTGCCATCACCGAGATCGGATCGCCCTTCAGCCGTACCATGAAGAAGACGATCAGAGAGACGATGAACAGGGTGAGCACCATTTGCAGCAGGCGTTTAATGATTAGTCCGCGCATCGTACCTCCACAAGTGCGGCGAAACCGGGATTGGATGGCCGGGCTTCCCCGGCCACCCAAACCTGTGCTGCGTGGCGAGTTTACCCTTCACGCGGGCGCAGGTCACGGAACGTGAACCAGCCGTCCTTACGCGGGGTGAACTCAAAGTCGGCAGAGTTATAGGCGATGATGCTGTCAATTTCGTAGAGCGTCAGCGTTTGGGCGTAGTTGAGGTAGTAATCCCACCACTGCTCCCACAGCGCGATACGCGCTTCCGGATCAACCGTCGTCAGGATCTGGCCGCCGAGGGCGTCCCACTCATCAACGCAGACGTTGTAGTTCGCCTGAACCCATGCGCAGCGATAGAAGGTGGGGACGAGTGACGGTGAGCAGCCGAGCGTCGTCAGCATCATGTCGCGGTTATTGCCGCCCGACGTGATCTGCTCGTTGTATGCCGACGAGTCGATCACGTTCAGCTCAACCGTGAAGCCAACTTCTTCGAGCATGGCAGCGGCGACTTCGGCAACTTCCTTCTCACCGCCGAACTGGAAGGTCGGGGCGTCCATGTAGATCGTGGGGCCTGCGCCTTCAGCATAGCCGGCTTCTGCCAGCAGGCTGCGGGCGAGATCCGGATCGTACCAGGCGGCGATCGTTTCCGGATTGTTGAACGTGCTGGCGAAGCCTTCCGGATAGTAGTCGCAGACGCGCAGCAGGCGGGCATGCGCCGAACCCTGGACTTCCGCCAGCAGCTCACGATCAAGCGCGTGGCTGATCGCAAGGCGGACGTTGTTATCCAGCGTGGCGGGCTGGTAGCCGGGATACGTGTCATCCATCGCGCCCGTCTCGGTCTCGACGCGCAGATAGAAATGCGCCATACGGTTCGAGGTCTCGCGGACGACGCTGATGCCCTCAGTGCCTTCGAGCAGCGGGATATCCGGTCTCGGTACGGCTGGGATCATATCGACCTGCCCGGCGAGCAGCGCGGCAACCTGCGCCGACTGTTCGGGGATGACCTGATAGATCACGCGGTCAACCGCGGGGGGACCTGCCCAGTAGCCATCCCACGCCTCGAAGACGTAGCGATCGCTCTCGGTGAATTCCACCAGACGATACGGGCCAGAGCCAACCGGGCGGCGCGCAAATTCTTCTTCGCCAACCTCTGCCATGTAATCGGGCGGCAGGAGCTGGCAGCCGTTAAAGCTGACATCATATTCAAAATAGGGGTGAGGCTGAGCCGTGATGATATCCACCGTCAGCGGGTCGATGACGACCACTTCGGCGATGAACTGCCACTGCGGATAGACCAGGAAGTCCTCGCGCGTGCGCACGCGGTCGATATTCCACTTGACGGCTTCGGCATCCAGCACCTCGCCGTTCTGGAACGTCAGACCCTCGCGCAGGTGGAAGCGCCAGGTCAGATCATCAATATTTTCCCAGCGTTCCGCCGCCTGACCGACATAACCATTGCCGTCAGCGGCGCGCCAGATCAGACAGTCGTACAGACCGTTGGTGAGCCAGTGCGTTGAGCCGAACCAGGTGACCGGCGCATCCATCGTGCGGATCGGCCCCGGATGCGCAAAGACGAACTCAGTCACCTCATCCTGTGCCACCACAGGCTGGATAGCCAGCATCAGCGCCAGCAGCACGATGAGGATCATGCCTGCGGTCTTTGATCGGTGCAGTCTCTTCATTTGATTGCTCCATGACAGACAGCTACTTGACAAAACGGACGGGTCGGAAGTGTCATCTCTTTTTCAGCTCAACCGCATCTCCTTCCCCACCATACAGGTTCGTGCGAAACAGATACCGACTACGCTTCAAGCCGCATGTAGTACCGGCTTGCAGTGTGCGGCGAAAGGCGGACGGCGCCTTCCGTCGTCACCAGGAAGTTGTCAGAAATCAGGAAACCACGGTCATTTGCCAGGATCGTGCCGGGATGGTAGGACAGGATCATGTTGGGCTTGAGGACGAAATCGGGATTGCTGGCAGTGCTCGGCCCGTCGCTGCCATCCAGACCGGTGCTGTGGCAGTCCGGCGTGTGCTTGCCGACGACTTCAAAACCGAGATTGCGCAGCGTCTGATCGTTGGAATCGGCGATCATGCGGAAGGTGTTGCCCGCCTTGGCCACCTGTGCCGAGTTCTCCACCGCCAGCAGGTAGCCATCGAGCATCGCCTGCACATCGCTCGGCAGCGGCTTGAACGAAAAGACCGAGGTCATTTCCAGCCAGTAGCCCCACGGCGACTCGTAGACGATCTCGTAGTTGATGATGTCGTCTTCCGCCATGCGGTGATCCTTGTTCGTCGGGATCGTGTAGGGGGAGAGATCGAGCGAGAGCTTGGTCCTGCCCCAGAAGCCGCCGAACGACTTGATGTAGGCCTCAACTTCGGCATTCACATCCCAGTAGCGGACGCCGACGCGGGCGTTTGCCTGAAAAACGTCCATGGCGGCATCGAGGATGGCTCCGTTCTGCTGGATCGCCTCCAGCTCAAACGGCGTTTTGATCTGGCGGATGGCGTCGAAGGCGGCGGTGACTTCCACCATCTCGTAGCCTTCGAGCGCCTTCGAGAACTTCTGATACTCGCCAACGCTCATCAGCTTGTTCATGTTCACCATGCCGATGCGCTTGCTGCTGCTGGCGTACTCTTTGGCAAGGTCTGTGGTGCGGGCGACGATGTTGTTCGGCGATTCGACACGCTCCGGCAGGGTGGTCGTCTCGTTGCGGCTCCACATCGACTGGTACGAACTCCAGACCGTCAGCCACGGGTGGGGATCATCCGCGCCGAGAACGGCATACGCTGCGCCGCCCCAGATATGCGCATGCGTGATATAGCGGATCGCGCCGATGCCGCCCGGCTGCGCCTGCCCGACGATGAGCAGCGCACCCAGATCCTGTGCCTTCATCATCGCCTGAAGGCGCTCGATGCGCCGGGCGACATCTCGTTTCAGTGCTTCATGGGTCAACATGAAAATTTATGCTCCTTGATTAAAGAGTCTCTGCGCTGAGTGCGCCTCAGCGCACGCTGATTTCCTCGACCAGGTCGCCCACAATGGCAAGCACCAGTCCTTCAAGCTGAACAGGCCACGACGCGCCCGCGTGAACCACCACACCCGCGCGCGGCGCGGTGATCCGCTCGACGATCTCGCCAGTGAACGGATGGCGAATGTAGCCGAGTTCCTCGCCCGCACTGACGGCTTTTCCGCGCTTTGTCTTGTCCATGAACGTGAAGCCGCGTTCGCCGCTGGGCATCAGGAAGCTGTGCGCTTCGATCACCTGCGTGCGGTCACTTTCGTACTCGACCCCTTCATCGAGCATCTTCAGGTGGCGCATGGCGTTCAGTACGGCGTTCTGAAAGCGCTTCAGGTCTTCCTCGCGGTAATCGCGCAAGCCGGGGCCGCCGCCGATGTGCGCGGCAACCACTGCCTTGCCATCCTTTGCCGCCTCGAACGCCATCGATTGATCGGCAGGCTGACCGAGCACGACCTGAGGCAGTCCGAGCGCGATGGCGAGCGCTTTCGACGCCTCGACGCTGCCCTCGCGATACACACCCGCGTAGCGGTGATAGCCCCACTGCGCGCCGGTGCGGATATCCACCAGCGCATCGGCTTTGGCGATCACGTTCTGGTAGTACTGGTGGATCATCTGCTCGCTGACAGTGCCGTCTGCCCTGCCGCGCCCGACCTCGTTCAGATGCTTGTTATCCCACACGCTGGCGATCTGCTCGAACTCGAAGCCCGACGTGTTCATCAGCGGGACGATCACGACCGTGCCTGACACCCTGGATGGATCGAGCGCTTTGGCGACCTGGGGCAGGATCAGCGCTGGCTCGATCTCCAATCCACTGGTCCCGGCCTGGACGACCAGTGTGGGACCGGGCTTGCTGCCTGCGATGATGTGCAGCGGGATGTGAACCTCAAAACGCCCATGCGTTTCGCCTGTAACATATTTTCCGTAGGCTTTGGAACCTGCCTGTGCCTCAATCGTGCCGATTTTCATCGTCCGGCTCTCCAGTTTCCGCTCAATCTAGTAAACATAAAGGTCTGTCGTGCGGCGGTCTTCCACACGGTCGATCGAGCCGAGAATGCCGATCGAGGTCGCCCCGACCGTCGGCCACTCCTGCCCGGATGGGATGACGATGCCATCTTTCGGCGTCTTCATTTCTGCCAGCAGATCGCCGGTGTACGGGTCGATCAGGTGGGCATAGACATCGCCCGCCTTCAGCTCATCCTTGAACGCCTTGAGGCGGACGAACAGCCCATCGACATCCGGCTTCCAGATCACGACGCCCGCGTTGTAAACGGTGCAGAGAGGGCCATCGGTCTCGAAGTCGCCGCCGATCATCCGCATCGATTTCATGATGTTCCAGATGCCGCGCTCGGCATCGCGCACATTGTCAAGCCCGTTTTTGTACCAGCCCGTGCCGCCGCCGAATTCGAGCGTGATCTGCGCCACACCGATTTCCTCGATGGCGACCTTGGCCGTGTTGTTGCCGAACGTGCCCGGCGGGAAGAAAGCCGCCTGATCCAGCCCGAAAGCGACCACCAGCTTGCGGCGCATCTTCTCGACCTCGGTCAGATTGTTCGGGTCATCTTCCGCGCTGAAAAGCACGTAGCGCTCGTAGGCAGTGCGCGCGCCGGCATGGAAGTCGATCATCACGTTCGACTGTCGGATGACCTCCTCAAAGTAGACATAGGCGATCTGATCGGTGACGCTGCCGTTCTTCTTGCCGGGGAAAAGGCGGCTCATATCCTTGCCATCAATGCGTGAGCCGCGCTCGCCCAGCTCAAACCCGGCGCGGTTGACCACCGGCACAGCGATGACATTCCCTTTAAAGGACGTTGTCTTGAGCTTTTCGATGAAATTCAGGATGGCGATCGAGCCGATGATCTCGCCGCCGTGGATCGCGCCCTGCACCAGCAGGGTCGGCCCTGCTTCTGCGCCCGCGAACAGATGAACCGGAATATCCGGGCTGAGACCGGAGCGCGACGCCGCCGTCTTCAGATACCCGAAGACATGTTCGCCCGGCTGAGCGGTTAAATGACCGACTTTCAACATGTGCTGCCTCTCCTCTCAAGCCATTTAGGTATTCGCGTCGGCGCGCACAGCGTGTGTGCCGAGATATTTCCCGAACCAGGTATAGATCTGGCGCTGATGCTCGATGCGGTTGCCCGGTCGTCCACCGCGCGTCAGGCTGTGGTTTTCGCCCTCGAAGACGACCATCTCAACGGTTTTGCCCAGCCAGCGCAGGATGGCAAAAAGCTGTTCTGCCTGTTCCAGCGCACAGCGATAGTCTTCCTCGGCGTGCAGGATCAGCAGCGGCGTGTTGATATGTTCAGCGTAGGCGATCGGCGACTGACGCCAGCTCGCATTCAGATTGCGCCAGACGTTGGTTCCGGTTTCACCTTCTGTGCCTTCTGGCCCGATGTCCGACGTGCCGAAGAAGCTGATCTGGTTGGTGATCGAGCGCTGCGTCACGGCGGCGGCAAAACGATCGGTGTGCCCAACGATCCAGTTGGTCATGAAGCCGCCGCAGCTTCCACCCGTCACGCCCAGCCGCGAAGCATCGACGTAGGGGCGCGCAACGAGTTCATCGACGCCGAGCATGATCTCTTCGTAGTCCTTGCCGCCCTGATCGCCCTCGCTGGCATGCGTCCAGGCCTGCCCATACCCTGCGGTGGTTCCGCGCTGGTTGAAATACGCCACCACGTAGCCCGCGTTGGCGTAAACCTGGAACTCGTGATTGAAATCCCACGAGAACATCGAGCAGTGGACGTAGACGATCGTCGGATATTTGTAGCCGGGTTTGAAATGCACCGGCTTCATCAGCCATGCATGCACCTTCGCGCCATCTACGCCGTCGTACCAGTATTCTTCTGGCGTCGAGAGGATGTGATCGCGCAGCCACGGGTTGAAATCTGACAGCTTGCTGCTATGCCCCTTGTGCCACAGGTAGAGTTCACCGGGGTTCGACGGATCCGCCTGACCGAAGGCGACCGTGCCGCCAGCCGCAGGGCTGTACTCGAATGTCACACTGTTGCCACTGACGATGCGCTCGTAATTGCCAGAGGTATCGCTTCGGAACAGATTGGTCGCGCCTTTTTCGGTCAGCAGATAGTAGATGTGCGTATCGCCGGGGGCCCACTTGACGGTCACGTTCGCCAGCCCCTTGCGCTGATCGGCGACGGCGTAGTTGCCGACTTCCTCGTCAATATCCTCGCCGAGCTTCCTGGCTGTGCCGGCTTCGACATCAGCAATGTATGGCTGCCAGAAATTGCGCCGGTTGACGGGCGGCGGCAGATTGTGCCCCGCAAACGCGATATAGCGATCATTGTCGCCCCATGCCGGGCTGACGGCGGTTCCCTGCCAGCCGGGCAGCAGCAGACGAGGCGTGCCGCCGGGCATATCGCAGATCAGAATCTGCCCATAACCGAGCGGGACATTCTGCTCGCGCGCAGTGCCGACGAACGCCAGCCTGTCGCCCTTGACGCTCCACTTCGGCGATGTGTAATCACATTCGCTGTGGGTGATCTGCGTCAGATCGCCCGTTTCGAGTGAGAGCGTCCAGATCTGCTGGTAGCGGTCATGCACCCAGCCGCTGCCGTCCTGTTTGTAGCGCAGGCGGCGGACGATGCGGATGTTCGGCGCGGGGATGCCCGGACGGCTGCCGCGTTCCTCTTCCGGGCGGATCGGCGTCCAGCGTGACCCGACCAGCGTCCTGCCATCGGGCGACCAGTCGAGCGAATTCATCGGCGCGCCGTCAACGATGTACGAGCGCGTTTCGCCCGTCTCCACCGTCCATATGCGCACCCAGTTCGCTTCCGAGGTTGTGAACGTGAAGGCGAGCTGACGGCTGTCCCGGCTCCACGCGGGCGACCATGCCGAGGTCATCCCGGAGGTGATCCGCTGCACGCTGCCGGAGCGGACATCGCGCACGTAGACATGCGTGATATAGCCGTTGATCTCGGCGTTCGGCTGTTTGACGGTATAGGCGATCTGTTTGCCGTCTGGCGAGAGCGCGATATCGTCCAGCCAGCGAAAGTTCATCAGATCTTCCGAGACGAGTCCGCGCCGCTTTTCCTCAATCGGGACGAATTTTTCGATCATCGAAGCTCCTCTCTCAGCCTGCGCGGGAAGGGATCAGGTTGTTCACCGTCTGCTCGACCACGCCGAAGAAGCAGCACCACTGCCCCTCCAGCACCGACGGGCGAGAGCGCAGACCGAAGATCACGCCGTCACGCGGGGCGCGCACTTCGCCGATCACGTCGCCATACAGGTCATAGATCTGCCCGATGAGCGTCCCGGCGGGGATGTGGGTTTCAAATGGAATATCCGCCACGCCGACGAACATCCCGGTTGCCGGCGCAAGCAGAGCGATCTGGTAACCCATCCGCCATTCCGGCGCATATTCCGCCGTCCCCTCGATCATGCCGTAATGCCGCATGACATTGAGGTAACCCGCCGCAAGGTCATCGGCGATGACGTGAAAATCGTTGGTCAGCGTTCGGCAGTTGCCGCCAAGCTCAACGGTGACGCCTGCCTTGCCGAGCGCCCCGATCTGCGAGCTGGGGTTGCCGCCGCCCGTGCCGCTGCGGAAGACGAGCGTCCAGTTCGGCCCCATCGCGGCGGCCAGTTCCAGGCTGGGCGGGTTATCCGACGCGAAGATCATGTGCGCCAGATAGGAATGTTCGCCGCCGGAGTGAATGTTGATTTGCAAATCGCAGTTGTCCTTCATCGCCATCCAGTGGGCATAGGCGACGCGCTCGGTGGGATAGCCTTCCGGCTTGCCCGGATACAGGCGGTTCATGTCGTAGGAGAACGTATCGAGCGGGTCGCCGCGCGTCCCGGCGGTGAACGATTCGACATTCATGACCGGCACGGCTACGACCGTCCCCCGGAGTTTCTGCGGGTCAAGCTGCTGAAGCGCCTTGAAGATCGAGAAGGGGCCTTCCGGCTCGTCACCGTGAGTCGCGCCGTTCAGCCACAGGACGGGACCTTCCTCAACGCCGCGGTAGACGATGATCGGCAGCAGGCGCTCACGCCCGTACATATCGCCGCCGATCGGGATGCCGCCGCGTTTGACCTCGCCCGGCATGACTGAAATATTTCCTACGGTAAATGGCGCTGACATAAGCAACCTGCTCCTTGGTTGAAGAAAGTGAACTGCTAAAGTGGACAGTGAACGTTCAGCTCGGCTGCCAGTGCGCGCAGCCCTTCGACGGTCTCACGGGAGAGCGGCACGCCGTCCGCCTCGCGTTCGTGCATCCGCCGGAATTCGACTTCGCCGGGCAGGATCACCGGTCGCTTCGGATCGATGGGAGGCGCTCCCTTGACCTCGGCGACGAGCTGTTCCAGCCGCGCATCAAAATCTTCCTGAGGCATAAACGCCGTCGGGTTGATCGCCATCATGATGTGCCCCACGTCATGATTTGCTTCGTCCTGGAAGACGTTCAGCCCGAACAATGAGCCGGTCATCACGCCTGCCAGCACATCCGTGACCAGGCTTAGTCCGTAACCCTTGTACTCGCCGATCGGCAGCAGCGGTCCTTCCATCGCGGCGGCGGGGTCCGTCGTGACCTGTCCATCCGGTGTGAGCGCCCAGTTATCGGGCATCGGGCGTCCCTCATTCATCAGCCAACGCATCATCCCCTTGCCAGACATCGTCAGCGCCATATCGAGGACGATGGCATGCGTGTCCCTGCGCGGGATGGCGATGCCCCAGGGATTGGTTCCCAGGACGACCTGTGCCGATCCCCACGGAGCCATTTCCGCCTTCGCGTTGGTGAACGACCAGCCGATCAGCCCGGCTTTGGCAGCCTGAAGCGCGTGATAGCCCGCGATGCCGAAGTGATTGCTGTGCCGCACACCGACCATCGCGATGCCGGTCACCCTGGCTTTTTCGATTGCCTTCTGCATGGCGCGGTATGCCGAAACGTAGCCGAAGCCTTTCGCCGCATCGAGCAGCGCGTAGCTCGGACCTTCCTTGACCCACTGAATCGGCGCATCCGGGATGATCCCGCCGCTGCGCACCTGCCGGGTGAAACGGAAGAACTTCTCCAGCCCTTGCCCCTGTCCGGGATGCCACCACAGCGAGGCGGTCATCAGCCCGTCGGTGATGATGTCGGCTTCTTCCGCCGTTGCGCCGAGCGCCCGCAGGAAGTCCTTCGAGAACTGCTCCAGCGTGCCCGTCGTATACAGGCTGATCAGTTCTTCCTTGCTGATGTCGTAAGCCATGTGTTCTGCTCAAATCTTTCTGCTGCGCCCGTGTCTCAGAGCAGCGGGGTGGAAAGCGGGTTCAGCACCGCTTCATTCACCACAAATTCCGCCGGGCTGACCACAAGCTGACCGATAAAACGTGCCACTTCGTCCGGGTTCATCGTTTCGGACGCCGGTTTTTCGCCGATCGGCGCGCCGCGCCAGCCGGTATCCATGCTGCCGGGATACAGGATGGTGGCGCGGACGTTTTTTGTCTTTCCTGCGGCGGCGATCGCGTAGTTCAGCCCTGAAAGCCCGAACTTCGCGCTGCCATATGCCGGGCTGCCTCCGCCGCGCACGCCGGCCGAGCCGGAGATCGTGATCACGTAGCCCGCGCCGCTGGCAGCCAGCAGATCCCACAGCGCGCGCGTCAGGTAAAATGCCCCGCTCAGGTTGACGCCGATCACCTGATCCCAGTCTGCAAATGTCGTCTCCTCGAACGTGCGCGGAGCCGGAATGCCGGCGTTGTTGATCAGGATGTCGGCACGGCTCATCTCTCGGCTGATCTGGTTGGCCGCGGACTGCACCTGTTCGATGCTGGCGATATCGCAGGGCAGTGCCAGCACGCGCGTCCCGTAACCCCGCAGCATGTCCGCCGTCTGATTCAGGCGATCTGCCGTGCGGGCGATCAGCACCAGATCAGAACCCAGCCCCGCCAGGTGCGCCGCCACTGCCTGCCCCAGCCCGTGGCTGGCTCCGGTGATGACGGAGACTTTGCCTGTCAGCGGTTTATCTGCCATCGATCTTTTCCTCTGCTGTTCCTGTTCAGGACTGCGCTGCCATGATGTTCTTCATCGCCACGCGCATCCGCTCCAGCCCTTCGCGCAGCTTGTCTTCCGGCTGAAGGAAGGTCATGCGGATGTACTGTCCGCGATCCTTGTCGAACGCCGCGCCGGGATATACCAGCACGTGCTGATCGCTCAGGATCTTCTGCGCCAGTTCAGCGCTGTCCATGCCTGTGAACCCGATATCGATGAAGACGAACTGTCCGCCCTGCGGCACGCCGTAATGCATGCCCATATCATCGAGCGCTTCCAGCACCATCTGGCGGCGGCGTTTGTAGGCGTCCGCCATCATCTGAACCGGTTCCTGCGGTCCCGTCAGCGCGGCGAGACCGGCGTACTGCGAAATGACTGATGTTCCCCCGGTGATCGCCGCCTTGAGTTCGCGGACGCGCGCCATCAGATCGGCAGGTCCGACGATCCAGCCCAGACGCCAGCCGGTCATCGAATAAGCCTTCGACAGCGCGTTGAGCGTCAGGGTGCGTTCCTTGCCACCGGGAAGGGATGCCGGGCTGACGTGCTTGTAATCGTCGTAGATGAACAGGTCGTAGATGTCATCGGCGATGATGATCAGGTCGTGTTCCTGCGCGATCTGAACCAGCGCCTGCATATCTTCCCTGCCGATCACAGTTGCTGTCGGGTTGTTCGGCGAGACGAGCAGCAGGGCGCGCGTCTTGTCGGTGATCGCAGCGCGAACAGCTTCCGGATCCGTGCGGAAGTTGGTATCGGCACTGCTGGGGATCGAGACTTTGACGGCTTTGGCAAAGTTCAGCGCATCGTGATAGGTGTTGTAGTTGGGTTCCGGGATGATGATCTCGTCGCCGGGAGAGAGCGCCGCCAGTACCATCAGCAGCAGGGCTTCCTGCCCGCCGTTGGTGACGACGATTTCGGTTTCCGGGTCTGCGTCGATGTTATTGACCCGCTTGACGCGCTCGGCGATTGCCTGGCGCAGGCTGAGCAGACCTTCCGGCGGCACGTAATCGGCGTGATGATCGATCATGGCCTGTTTGGCTGCCGCAATGATGTGCGGCGGCGTATCGAAGTCCGGATCGCCGCGCCCCATGATGATCGTGTCGCTGTACGTGCGCGCCTCGGCGATCAGCGAGTAGAGCAGATTAGTCCCTTGTTTTTTCTGGGCATTGGTCATCGTCAGTTACCCTTTAAGCGCGCGGACGGCTGCTTCCGCGGCGTCACTGTGTGAAATCGTCAGGCGGATGACATCCGGCGCGCCAAAATCTGCGCCATCTGCCACGGGGTAGCCCGCTGCGTTGAGGCGGGAGAGCGCGGCGGCTTTTTCGCCCGCCGGGAAGCGCAGCGCAAGCACCACTGCGGCATCGCCGGGGATCACGGTTCCGCTCGCGCTGGCGGCGATCTGCTGGCGGCGGGCGCTCAGGCGCTGGACGCTGCTGGCGGCCCGCTCTCCGAAGTGTTTGCTGGCTTCCAGCGCGGCATACTGCGACGGCGTGCTGGTGCAGATCGCCATGATCTGCTTCTGCGACTGCATCGGGGGGATGAGCGCTTCCGGCGCGGCGATGTAGCCGATGAACCAGCTTGAAAGCCCCATGCCGGGGAAGGCTTCACCGATCAGCAGGGTTCGCTCTGCTGCCGACGCGCCCAGGGAATGATAGCTGGATGCCCAGGGCGCGAGTCCCTGATCCCAGATCACTGTCGCTTCAAATTCGCCGGCCAGCGCGGCGATGGCGGCGACCGCGGCGCTGTCGTATGCTGCCCCTGTCAGCCGCGAAGGGGATTCCAGATACAGCAGGCGGGTTCCGCTTGCCAGCACGCTGCGGATGGCGTCCGGTGTCGGCAGCAGCGTGGCGCTGTCCACCTCGATCCAGTCAATAGGCTTGGGGCGCACGCCGATGGCTTTCTTCACACCCGGATGCACGACGCTCGGCACGCCGATCCGATCGAACTGCTCGCCGACCATCTGAATGGTCAGGAAGCGCGACTCCTGCACGCCCGCCGTGACGATCACGTTGGATGACTGGAGCGATGTTCCCGCGCTGGCATTGAGATACTCGGCGAGCGCCTGCCGCAGCGGCGGGATACCCGGCACGTCAACATAGTGCGTCTGCCCGGACTCAAGGGCTTCCACCGCGGTGGCGATGATCGCCTCATCCAGCGGCGCATAAAGTTCATCTGCGCTGAGATCGCGTTCGTTCCGGATCGTCGGCGACAGGATAGCAGCATTCAAAAGCGCATTTTCAGAATGGCGCTGCAGGATGGTTGTCTTGGTTTGCGAAGTCATGAATTGGGTCTCTCCTTACTTCCAGCATTGTTCATGTTGTTCTGACCGCTGCCCCCTTCTTCCCAACCTTCGGCAATCAGATCGCCGGTGGTTCCGATATGGTGATGGATCAACTGGACGGCAAGCTCTGTGTCCTCACTTTCAATCGCGTCAACGATCACGTTGTGATTGCGCGCGATCTCGTGAAGATCTCCTTTGCTGCGGTTGCGCAGCGACATCACCTGGCGAACCCGCAGCGATACCGTTCCCCACAGCATGACCAGCAGACTGTTCTGGCTGGAAGCAACCAGCGTGTCATGGAAATGACGGTCGATCAGGTTGACCTCGCGCATATCCCCGGCATCTGCGGCTTCCAGCATCGCGCTGCAGATCTCGCGCAGTTTTGTCACCACTTCCGGCGTCTGATCCGACTCGATAATGCGCTGGACAGCGAAGCCTTCCATCAGGCTGCGGATGCTGTAGAGTTCCTCGATATCCTTGCGCGCCAGCTTTTTGACGGTGGTCCCGTGATAAGGAACGATCTCGACCAGTCCCTCCGCATTCAGGATATTGATCGCCTCGCGCAGGGGTGCGCGGCTGACGCCGAGCTGGGCAGCCAGCTCCGCCTCGACCAGCGTTTGTCCGGGGCGCAGCTCGCCATTGACGATGGCGGTATGGAGCATTTCCAGGACGTGCTCGCGCAGGGATTTATTTTGAATCTGCCCTAAGGATGGTTTCTCGATAACGTTCTTTGGCACGTTCATAGAGGCACCCAAATCACATAGTCGGATAATTGTCGACAATCGACCATCGACCATCGACCGTAATGCGCCGAAATTAACATGAGATAAATGCAGGTGTCAAGCGAATCGAAAGAATTCGTACAGATTGGTATGCAAATGAAGGTAGCGGTTGTGGAAAGTGGACAAGCAGACGCCGCTGAAACATTCAGCGGCGTCTGCTGCTTGGCGGGGAAGCTGATTAGCGATCGACTGCCGGTTCAGGGACGGGTGGGTTTACTGTGTTCTCGCGGTTCTGGCTGGCGAGCACTTCCCGGTAGTAGCTGACCTTGTACTGGATCACTTCCAGATGATCGTGGAGCGTTTCGATCCGCTTTTCCAGATCAGCGTGGAGTTTTTCGAGCATCTCTACGCGCTCCGGAAGGGTGGCATCCCCCTGCCTTTGCAGATGGGCATAGCGCTGCATATCGCTGATAGACATGCCGGTTGTGCGCAGGCGAAGCAGAAAGTGGATCCAGTCGATATCCTGCTGGCTGTATTTGCGATGTGTATTTCCCCTGCGATCGACGGGGTGGATCAGTCCGATACGTTCATAGTAACGCAGTGTATGCGCGCTCAGCCCTGTGGCTTTGGCGACCTGCATGACGGTAAAGGACATTTCTGACATGTGTTTTTTTCCTGGCACTTTCTGACACGTTCAGCACCCATTTTATCTCGAAATTTCATTCTTTGAACCTCTTGACTTAGAGCGCACTCTAACTTGTATAGTGTTTTTCGTAGTACGCAGTCTTTGAAGGGGGACTCATGGAAAAGCGCCGGCTTGGACGCTCTGGTATCGAGCTGCTTCCGCTGGGGATGGGCTGCTGGGCAATCGGGGGGCCGTTCATCTATGGGAACATTCAGGCAGGATGGGGGACAGTGGACGATAGGGAATCGATCCGCGCCATCCACAAGGCATACGACAGCGGGATCAGGCTTTTTGATACGGCTGCGGCATATGGCACAGGGCACAGTGAACGGATTTTGGGGAAGGCGCTGGCCGATCGCCGTGATCAGGTGATCATCGCAACCAAGTTCGGCTTCGCAATCGATGCGTCTGCAAAACACGTCGGCTACTATCCAGCGCCGGAAGATGTCATCACCAATCTGCGCGCCGAGTGTGAGCGCAGTCTGCGGCATCTTGGCACGGACTATATCGATCTGTATCAGCTTCACGTCAATGATTATCCGCTGGATTATGCGGAAAGACTGCGCGACGCGCTGGAAATGCTGGTCATGCAGGGCAAGATCCGCTATTACGGCTGGAGCACTGACTCCACAGAAGCAGCGCTGCTTTTTGCTGAAGAAGAACACTGCACCGCCATCCAGCATGATCTGAACGTCGCCCTTGATGCTTCCGCCATGCTGGCGGTCTGCGAGCAAAATCACATGGCAAGCCTGAACCGGACGCCGCTGGCGCGCGGCGCGCTGACGGGCAAGTACACGCGCAGTACCATCTTCTCTGCCGATGATGTGCGCAGTGATGACTGGGCACGTCAGCACATCCTCCTTCCCGCATTCGATCGGCTGGACGCCCTGCGAGACATCCTGACGAGTGGTGGGCGAACGCTGGCCCAGGGAGCGCTGGCATGGATCTGGGCGCGCAGCCCGAATACCATCCCGATTCCGGGAATGCGGACTGAAGCTCAGGTGGAGGAAAACGTCGGTGCGCTCCGTTTCGGTCCGCTAACGGATGATCAGATGCGCGAGATCGATGCGCTGATCTATCGGGCGGCTGCCTGAGCGGCGCGGCGCGCTGTCGATGAAATGCGCAGAGGGGACACCGCCGGGAGTGGTCATGGCGTTGATCCCCTCTGCTATCGGAAACAGGCTGGAGCAGGATCGCACCTGAGATATTAGTTTCAGCTTATGGCTTGTTATAAGGCGATGAGCTTCTCTGTCAGCCCGGCTGTGCGTTACGCTCTACGGAAGATGAACCGTGTGGAGCGAAGTAAACGGAATGTTCACGGGAAAAAACAGAGTTCTGTTCGTGGTTGTGGGCGTATTGGTCGCTCTCGGATTGATCGTCGTTCTCGCAGGCAGCAACAGCCCTGCCGTCAATGGCACAGCAGCAGTACAGTTGATCACGCCGGCATCTTATCAGGATCGTTTCGCGGGCGGCCGTGAAGGGCATCTGCTGATTGATGTGCGCACACCTGCCGAATTTGCCAGCGGGCATATCGCGGGAGCGGTCAACATCCCTGTGGATGAGCTGGCAAGCCGCCTGAGCGAAGTGCCGCAGGGGCAGCCTGTGGTTGTTTACTGCCGGAGCGGCAACCGCAGTGCGCAGGCATCACGGATTTTGGCGCAGGCGGGTTACAGCGATATCTACGATCTGGGCGGCCTCAACGCATGGACAGCGCAGGGTTTGCCCGTGCAGTAGGCAGTCTGGCGAAAACCTGATCTGCATCTGGCAGGGCAAGCCGCGAATCACGTCGGCTTGCCCTGCCAGCCACGCCAATTTATGCGGCGTTGACCTTCGCCATCACATCCTCGGCGAAGATCTGCATCTGCTCTTTCAGCTCATCAACGCTGTCGGCGGTGAAATACGTCCCGCACAGATGGGTCACGCCTGCCTCAGCGAACTGCTGAATTTTCTCCACAACCTCATCTGGCGTGCCGACGAGATTTGCTTCCTCGAATGCGATCCCTGCCTGCTCCTTGAGCGTGGATGCCTTCAATGAAACGAGATGCTGGTAGATCTGGCTCCTGCGGAAGCGTTCGACCGCCTGTTCGTGCGTTCTGCCGATGTAGGTGATGAGCTGCGGCGCGACATCGATCGTCGAGCCGTCACGCCCGTGATCTGCGGCGAACTGTCGCAGGATGCGCACCCGTTCACGCATCTGATCGACCGGCATTCCCGCCGGCAGCCACCCCTGACCGTATGCTGCTGCCCGCCGCGTCGCTTCGATATTGTTGCCGCCAAAATAGACGGGCAGAGGATCCTGAAGCGGTTTGGGGTACATTTCGACATCTTCAAACCGGAAATACTTGCTCTCGTAGCTGGCGCGCCGCTCTGCAAAGAGCATGCGCAGCGCCTTGACCGCATCTTCCAGCAGTTCGCCACGGTGCGCCTGCCAGCCCGGTAAGAGCGCCTCGAACTCTTCGCGATACGCGCCGACCCCCGTACCGAGGATGAAGCGTCCTTTGCTGAACTGATCAAGCGTCGCAATCTGCTTGGCGACGACGACAATATCACGGCGCATGGGCAGCACGAGGATGCCAGTGCCAAATTTAAGCGTAGTCGTCTCCGCGGCCAGATAAGCGTAGGTGATGAGCGGTTCCCAGTAGTTCGGCGGATCGGGGTATTCCGCGCGCACATAGCGCTGCGTCGTCATGTGATCATTGCCCCATACCGAATGAAAGCCCAGCGCTTCAGCATGTTTGGCGATCTCGATGACGTTATCCGGCGTCGGCACAAAGGGGACGGGATACATCATCCCTTCCATGCATGTGGGAAGGCCGGCGCTGTAAGTTACCATCTTCTTTCATCCTTTCGTGTATCCGTGCCCGTTTTCGGGATCACTTCCCCTGTGCCAAGACGCGCTCGAATTGTTCCCAACTGCCGTCGATCAGCGGAATCGGCTGCGCTCCGATATTCAGATCCTTGAACCCGCTCGACGTATGAATGCATACCAGGGGGCCGCGTTTGCCCAGCCCCAGCGCCTTCGCCTTCCGGGCGGCCGCGAAGGAAATCACCGAGGACACTTCGCCCCACATGCCAACGCGCCCCAGATCGACCTGCGCCTGATGCATTTCCGCCTCAGAGATGGCAACGCCCGCGCCCTCCGATTCCTGAATGGCGACCACACCGCGATACCCATTGAGCGGCACGGCAATCGCGTAGGCATCCGATGGCCCGCTGTCGGCAATCGTCACCGTCGGCTTGCTCGATTCAGCGGCCACCTTGTGCGGCGCGCCGCTCGCCTCCGGTTCGCAGGCGATCATCTGCGGCAGTTCGCCGATCAGCCCGCAGCGCAGCAGTTCCTTGAAGCCTTTATGAATGCCGAAAAGCAGTTCTGCGTAGCCCACGGGCACGAACACCGCTTCCGGCGCGCGCCGCCCAAGCTGCATGAACAATTCGTAGGCGATGCTTTTATAACCTTCTGATCCGAATGGATGGTTGGTCGGCGGCGTGGTGAAATTGCTTGCCGGGTGATAGCCCATCTTCTCGATGATCTGCGCCATCAACGCCCAGCGCAGCGGGGCTTCTGGTACGGCGATCACGCTCTGCCCGTAAGCTTGCAGGAAGCTCTCCACCGCCGGCGGGCGCGGCGTACATAAGATGATCGCGTGCAGCCCTGCCCGTGCTGCGTATGCCGCCATCGCCGCGCCATGATTGCCCGATGATGCCGCGACGACGCCCGGCGCATCCACCGCCAGCGCCGCGCTGATGACACACAGGTTCAGCCGGTCTTTGTGACTCCACGTCGGGTTGCGGCTCTCATCCTTGATGTAGATTTCCAGCCCGTCATCGGCATTCGGGTAAGGCACAAGCGCCGTGCCGCCTTCGCCGAGGCTGATCTCCGCCGCCAGCGGGGGCAGCACAGCGGCGTAGCGCGTAATTCCGGGCAGCGGCGCATCACCCAGCCAGTCAGCACGATCGGGGTAGTCGTAGATCACTTCCAGCGGCGCGCGGAAGCTCTCGCTCGCGCACTGCGGGCAGCCGTCCACGATCGGCGGGTAGAGCGGGAACTCCGCGCCACAGTACAGGCATTTTTGCCCGCGCGCGGTCGATGACTTCGTATCCACCCGCGGCGAAATGTTCAGATTGATGGTCATCGTTTCTTCCTGGTTGATGGTTGACGGGTTTCCTTCACCGGCTGCGCAGCCATTCTTCCACCATCGGCTTGACGGTATGCGCGAATTCAACCAGCGTCTCGCGCGTCGATTCGCCTTCCGGCGCGTGTGCCAGAAACGTGATGTCGTGGATGCCCATTGCCGCCACCTGCCCCACTTTTTCCGCCACATCCTCGGCTGTGCCCGCCCAGCAGAACTTATCGACGAAGCTGTCGGGGACAAGATGTGTGTTTTCTTTCATCAGGTTGTAATCGCGCTTGGCGATGATGCGCTCCAGTTCATCCGGCACTTGCAGCCCGACCCGTTCGACGAA
>SZPD01000431.1 GCA_030263515.1 Anaerolineae bacterium CFX9
CTGTCGCTGTTCGGGCTGGGCAACACACCCTGGCTGGTCAGCGAAGGCACAGCGATGTGGGGCATCATCCTGACGACGGTCTGGTGGACGGTCGGCTACAACATGGTGCTGTTCCTCGCCGGCCTTCAGGACATTCCCGGTGAACTGTATGAAGCGGCAAAGATCGACGGCGCGGCGACGCTCGGCCTGTTCCGCTTCGTCACGCTGCCGATGCTGGCTCCGACAATCTTTCTCGTGCTGATGCTGACGCTGATCAACTCATTTCAGGTCTTCGATCAGGTCTATGTCATGACCAGCGGAGGTCCCGGCACTGCCACGCTGACACTGGTGCAGTATATCTATACCACCTCGTTCCAGTTCCAGCGCTTCGGCTATGGCTCCGCCGTCACCGTCATCCTGTTCATCATGCTGGTGTTCGTGGCGTTCTTCCAGATTCGCGCTTACCGCCGCGGCTTGCAGGGAGTGGAATAGCGATGCCTCACACATTAACACGTCGTATCATCTGGTATGTTCTGCTCGTCGTGATGGTAGCGCTGGCGCTGGCCCCGATCCTGTGGATGCTCTCCACCTCGCTCAAGCCGGAGACCGAGATCATCAGCACCGAGATCAACTGGATTCCGCGCCAGTTCACATTCACGCACTTTGAAACGATCCTGACCTCGTATCCGATCGCGCGCTGGCTTTTCAACAGCCTGTTCGTTTCCACAGCGGCAACGGCACTGGTGCTGCTGCTGGACTCGCTGGCGGGTTATGCCTTTGCCCGGATGGAGTTCCGGGGGCGCAACGCCCTGTTCATGCTCATCCTGTCGATGCTGTTCGTCCCCATTCAGGTGACTGTCGTGCCGCTGTTCATCCTGTTCTCGCGCATGGGGCTGACCAATACCTACTGGGCGCTGATCCTGCCCGTCGGCGCAAATGTGACGGGTGTCTTCCTGATGCGGCAGTTCTTCCTCAGCATCCCGGCAGAGCTGGAAGACGCAGCCCGTGTGGACGGCGCAAGCGCGCTGCGCATCTGGTGGTCGGTAGTGCTGCCGCTGGCGCGCCCTGCCCTGACGGCAGTCGCCATCCTGACCTTCCTGACGACGTGGAACAGCTTCTTCTGGCCGCTGATCGCCACACGCAGCGACGATGTGCGCACGCTGCCGGTGGGCATCGCGCAGTTTCTCAGCCTGCGTGCAGGCATGGTACAGGGGCAGCAGTCGATCGGTCAGTCCATGGCCGGGGCGGTCTTCGCGGCGCTGCCGCCGATCATCTTCTTCATTGTGCTTCAGCGCTACTTCATCGAAGGAATCTCGCGCACCGGGCTGAAGGGCTGAATGAGCGATCTGATCGCGAAACTGAGCGGCATCGTCTCGGTGCTGAACACGCCGTTCACCCACGATGACCGCATTGATGCCAGCGGGCTGGCGGCGCATGTCGAACATGCCATCGAAACCGGGGCCGCAGGCTTTCTCGTCCCCGCGCTCGCCAGCGAAGTCTACAAGCTGACGATGGATGAGCGACGCCTGCTGGTACAGACAACCCTTGAGACCGCCGGCGGACGAGTGCCTGTCATCGGCGGTGCATCGGCGGCGACCGAGAACGAACGTCTGGCAGCGGCGGCGGAATGGATCGCGCTGGGCTGCGACGGTATCCTGGTCAGCGTGCCGTATCAGGGTGATGCGGATTACAGCGCGCAGGTCGAACGGCTGGCAGCGCTTGAGCCGGGCTTCCTCATGCTGCAAGACTGGGATGCCCAGGGCGATGGACTGCCGATCCCGCTCATCATGGAGCTGCACAAGCGCATCCCGGCATTCCGGTCGATCAAGATTGAGGTGGCGCAGGCGGGCGTGAAATATACGCGCCTGATGGAAGCCGCACAGGGAACCCTGCATGTGGCGGGCGGCTGGGCAGTCACACAGATGATAGAAGCGCTCGATCGGGGGGTGCATACGCTCATGCCGACCGGGCTGAACCCGCTCTATACCCGCATCTATCATCACTATCAGGCGGGTGAACGCGGCGCGGCAAAGGCGCTGTTCTGGCGCATCCTGCCCATCCTCGCTTTCTCGAACCAGCACCTTGACCTGTCGATCCATTTCTTCAAGCGCCTGCTGCACCGGCAGGGGCTGTACCGCACCGATCGCGTGCGAGAGCCGATCACGCCGATAGACGCCTGTCAGTCCCGCATGGCGGACGAACTGATCGGCTACGCGCTCGATCTGATGCGCGAGATCCATGAGGAGGAGACCGCATGAGCGCGCTGACCGGGAAAACCGTTCTGATCACCGGCGCTTCCCGCGGGATTGGGCGCGCCTGCGCTGTCGCGTTCGCCCGGCAGGGCGCGCGCGTCGCCGTGCATTACCACAGCAACCAGCGCGCCGCAGACGAAACGCTGGCGCTGCTGGAGGGCAGCGGGCATATCGCGCTGGCTGCCGATATCGCCGACTCGCTGGCGGTGCTGACGATGGTCGATGCTGCACATTCAGCCTTTGGGCGTATCGATGTGCTGGTCAACAACGCGGGCATCTTCGAGGAACATCCGCCAGAAAGCACCCCCTACACGGAATGGAACGCAGTCTGGAACCGCATCCTGACGACCAACCTGATCGGCGCAGCAAACGCAGCCTGGTGCGCCGCCAGATACATGATCGCTTCGGGCGAAGGCGGGCGGATCATCAACATTTCGTCACGCACCGCCTTCCGGGGCAAGCCGGAAGCCCCTGCCTATGCCGCCAGCAAAGCCGGGCTGAACGCGCTGTCGCAAAATCTGGCGGTGGCGCTGGGCGCGCACCGCATTTATGTCTACAGCATCGCGCCGGGCGTCGTCGAAACGGATATGGCGGCGGCAGACAAAGCGACACCCGCCTGGGAAGCCATCCGCCAGCAGTCACCGCTGGGGCGCGTTTCCACGCCGGAAGATGTGGCGCACGCCGCCGTCTTCCTGGCATCGCCGGGCGCAGAGATGCTCACGGGTGGGATCATCGATATCAACGGCGCATCGCATCTGCGCGTATGAGCGGATGCCTCCGTGGGCGTCACAACACGCCGTCCAGGGCGCATGATATACTGACGCCGGTGTATA
>SZPD01000432.1 GCA_030263515.1 Anaerolineae bacterium CFX9
TCAGGCGATTGGATGCGTCCGGGGTCATGTTGTCTCCAGATTGGCGCGTTATAATCACGCCCCTAAGCATACAGCGATCTCAGGCATTGTCGAGGAAAAGATGAAGGCACTGACGTTACAGGCGGAATGGGCTCCCAAGCCCGGCTACACGCTGACTGACACTGAGCGCGAGACCCGAAAGGTCAAGACCGGATCGCAGGTCTGGAAGAACCCTCGGATTGAGGTGGGCAGCGTCCCTGACCCGACGCCGAAGGACGACGAAGTGATCATCGAGGTCGCTTCAGTCGGGATCTGCGGCTCGGACATGCACATGTATGAGCAGGCCGAAGATGGCTATATCCTCTACCCCGGACTGACGCGCTTTCCAAACATTCTGGGGCATGAATTCAGCGGCCGCGTGGTGGAAACAGGCAGCGCCGTCCGGGATCTGAAGCCGGGCGATCTGGTGACCGCGGAAGAAATTCAGTGGTGCGGTGTGTGTACTGCCTGCCGGCGTGGACTCTTCAACCACTGCATCCAGATGGAAGAACTCGGTTTCACTACCCCCGGCGCGATGGCGCAGTATATCCCTGTGCGCGCTCGCTACTGCTGGAAGATTGACGAGATCGCCGAACGCATCGGTGATGAGCACGAAGCGCTTGTGATGGGCGCGATGGTCGAGCCGACCGGTGTCAGCTATCACGCCATGTTCAACCGCCTGCAAACCTGGAAACCGGGAGCCTATGTCGTCGTGTTTGGCGCGGGTCCGATCGGGCTGACCGCCGAGGCGCTGGCGATCGCAGCAGGCGCATCGCAGGTGATCGTGTTCGACACTTCGCCCAGCCGCCGCGCCATGGCCGAACGACTCGGCGCTGCGCATGTGCTCGATCCGGTCGGGCTGGAGATCAACAGCGTCCTGCGCGATCTGACGTATGGTCATGGCGTCGATTTCGTGGTTGAGGCGGCCGGCGCACCGGGTCATACGCTGGCTCCGCTCACGACCGGGCTGGCAGTCGGCGCGACGATCACGCATATCGGCCGTTCGGAGCGACCGACGCCGCTCTCGCTGGAACATTACCAGGTGTACGGCGTTCAACTGGCTGGCTCACTCGGTCATGCCGGGCATGGCACATTCCAGAATGTCATCCGTATGATGGCGAGCGGCAGGCTCGACCTGAGGCCGATGGTCAGCGCGCGGCTGCCGCTCGATGAGGCACACGCTGCGTTCACAAGACTGCGCAGCCGCGAAGACGCCAAGATTATTCTTCACCCCATGCGTAGGGAGCGACTTGCATTATGAATCTGAAATGGTATGGGCACGCCAGCTTTCGTATCACCAGCAGCAGCGGCGTCAGCATCGTGACGGATCCCTATCCGCCGGAACGCGCGGGATACGCCCCCGTTACGGAACCCGCCGATATCGTTGTGATCTCATCTGACAGCGATGATTTTCACTGCCGCGCCGATCTGATTCCGGGATCGCCCACGGTCGTCAACGCGCTCACACTGGCGCAGCAGGGGGGACGCACAACAGTTCACGGGATCGAGATCCGCGCCATCGAAGCGATGGAAGCGCTCAACCATGCCTTTCATGATCCGGATCAGAATGGCATGTACCGTATGGAGGTTGATGGGCTGCATATCGGTCATCTGGGCGATGTTGGCAACCCGCTGAGCGATGAGCAGATCGCCTTCTTCTCCGGAACTGATATCCTGCTGGCGCTGGCTGGTGGACACCCGACGATCGACCTTGACGATCTGAAGGTGGCGATCGACCGCATCCAGCCGAAATATGTGGTCCCGATGCACTTCCGCACCCTGCGCTACAAGCCGCGCAATACCTTCTGGATCGAGTCTTTCCTGAGCTACTTCCCGGAAGAACAGATCGACTTTGCCTTTGATACCCAGGCAGATATCACGCGGGCTGATCTTCCCGAAAGCACGCGGATTCTCGTCCTGAGCCACGCCAACTAGAGAGGAAAACTGAACCATGACGCTCAACATCGCCGTCCTCGGCGCGGGACGGATTGGCAAGCTCCACGCAGAAAATCTTGCCTACCGCATCCCTGATGCGCGCGTCACTGCCATAGCGGATATCAACCTGGCGGCCGCCCAGGAAACTGCTGCACGGCTGAATATTCCACATGCCTTCGCAGACCCCAATGAAGCGCTTTCCCGCAGCGACGTTGACGCGGTGGTGATCGGTTCGGCAACCGACACGCACACCCCCCTGATCATCGCATCAGCGCAGGCGGGCAAGCACATCTTCTGTGAGAAGCCCGTTGACCTGAGCCTGGCGAACATCGACCGTGCGCTGGAAGCGGTTAACCGCGCCGGCGTCAAGCTTCAGATCGGCTTCAATCGCCGCTTCGATCCGAATTTTCGCCGCGTTCGGCAGGCGGTCGTCTCCGGCGAGATCGGCACACCGCACCGGATGCATATCATCAGCCGCGATCCAGCGCCGCCGCCCATCAGCTATATCCGTGTTTCCGGCGGGCTGTTCGTCGATATGATGATCCATGATTTCGACATGTCGCGCTTTCTGATGGGATCGGAAGTGACGGAAGTCTATACCACTGCGGCGGTCATGGTCGATCCGGCGATTGGCGAAGCGGGCGATGTTGATACTGCGGTCGTGGTTCTCACGTTTGAGAACGGCGTGATCGGCACGATCGAGAACAGCCGCCGCGCCGTCTACGGCTATGATCAGCGCGTCGAAGTCTTCGGTTCGGGCGGCGCGGTCAGCACGATGAACAACTACGCCAACAACACGATCATCAGCAGCGACAGGCACGTTTACCGGGATCTGCCGCTGTTCTTCTTCGTCGAGCGCTATACCGAAAGCTACGCCGCAGAACTGCGCGAGTTTGTGGATGCGGTGGTCAACGACAAGCCGGTTTCGGTCACAGGGCAGGATGGACGCGCGCCGGTGGCGATCGCCCTCGCAGCGCGGCGCTCGCTTGAGGAACATCGTCCCGTGCGGCTGAGCGAAATCACTGCATAGACTAAGGATCGCCCAGCGCAGCTTCAGGGTAGAGTTAATTATCGTCAGGTATCCACCAGCAGGG
>SZPD01000433.1 GCA_030263515.1 Anaerolineae bacterium CFX9
GTTCAGCCCGGTCTGGAAGGCGGCTGCCAGCCCTTTGTTGACCTTGTGCCGCACAATGTGATCGACGCCGTGTGCTCTGGCAACCTCGGCGGTGCGGTCGCGGCTGCCATCGTCGATGACGAGCCACTCGACCTCATCGAAAGCCGGGCACATGACGCGGCAGCGCCGCCAGTGTGATCGGCAGGGTCGTTTCTTCGTTATAGCAGGGGATCTGGATGATCAGTTTCATGCGTTCCGGCTCAGGATCAGCCCGTGGAGGATGAGCGCGCATTTCGGCGATAGACAGCGCAGCAGAAAACGGCTATTGTGATACACATTCGCCATCAGAACAGAGCCTCTACCCCATGACTCAACCGACTGTCGTCGAACTGAACACGTATCCGATCAAGTCGTGCGCCAAGATTAGCACGGAAACCGTCGATCTCGAAGGCACGGGTTTCCTGCATGATCGCCGCTGGATGGTCGCCTTTCGCGAGCGGGCGGGTGCGCCGCTGGAATATCTCAGCCAGCGTGAGGAACCACGGCTGGCGCTGGTGCAGCCCCGGTTTGCCGATTACGGAGATACGCTCATGCTCACAGCGCCCGGCATGCCGGAGATACGGCTCGGCGTCGAGGAACGTCCGTCCGATCGCGGCGAATGGCTGGAAGTGCTGATGCGCAGCGACTGTTACCTGGCGCTGGATGAAGGGCGTGAAATCGCCGCCTGGCTGAGCGAGTATCTGCGGCTGGATGCGCGCCTGCTCCGCATGCCCGGCGACTACGTGCGGCAGGTCAACCCGGTGTATTCACCGGAGCCAGCCCGCACGGCCTTCAGCGACGGTTATCCTGTGCTGCTGATCAGCCGCGCCGATCTGCGTTCGCTCAACGAGCGCCTGGCGGAGCAGGGAAAGCCCGCCGTCACGATGGAGCGCTTCCGCCCGAATCTGGTCATCGAAGGTTCGGCAGCATTCGCTGAGGATGGCTGGAAGCGGATTCGTGTGGGCGAGGTGATCTTCGATGTGGTCAAGCCCTGCCCGCGCTGCGTGATGACGACTGTTGAGCCGGCACTCGGCACATTCAGCAGCGGCCTGCTCAGGGGGGAACCGCTGGCGACGCTGGCGACCTTTCGCCGTACCGCTGAAGGCAAGGTGATGTTCGGGCAGAATCTGGTGCATCGCGGGATGGGGACGCTTCGGCTGGGCGATGCGGTAGAGATCCTCGCCTGAAAGACCTGAACTCCCGGACAAAAATGCCCTCGCGGAAGAACCGGCGAGGGCATTCTGTTTGAGCTGGCGCATGGCAGAGCGGCGCGCTACGGGATCAGCGGCTCCATGAAGTACGTCTGATCCTGATATTCCGCCGTCCACCCTACTAACTCGCCATAGGCGACGAACCACCACGCGATATTGGCAGCCGCATCACAGCGGGGACCTTCCAGAACGATCACCATGGATCCGCCGGGGATTTCTCCCAGAATCGGCGCGTTCACGCTGGCTTCGGCACGGACGCGGTTGGCCAGCCCCGGCGTGATCACGGCGTCCATGCCAGGCCGCAGGCGCGAGGGAAGCTGATCGGCGCAGGTCAGCCCGGCAATGACGGAGAGCGTCGGCAGCATTTCAGGCGCGGGCGGCTGAACGAGCGGGAAAGGCGCAGGGCTGACCAGGCTGGAGCCGAGTTCTGTGCTGTCGAGAGTATAGATATCCTGCGAAGGCGTCAGCGAGAAGCCGGTATATGCGCTGTAGGTTGGGCTGCCGGCGGTCTCGGCCGCGCTGCGCCCGGTGCGCACAGCTTCGATGATGCCGCCGCCAAATGGATCGCTGCGCATCGCCAGGTAGCCATCCGGTGTGCCCGCCAGCAGACGATCATCATCGTCATGGAGAGTCTGGATACGGCTGCCATCACGGAACAGGATATCCCACATGGCGCTGCCAGAGCGCATCAGGAGCGCGTGCCCGTCGGCGATCCATGCCGGAGCGATCAGATCGAGACGGCTGGCATCGAAGTAGATCACCTGTGCCGGTGAGGGATCGTCTGTGAACATATCGGGCAGACGTCCATCAGCCGCATAGACGATCACGTTCATCGGCGGGAACATCCCCATCAGAGGGCTTTCAAGATAGCGCTGGTCGTTGAAGGCGAGGACCGCTTCTCCGGTCGCGCTCAGCGTGGAACCATAGAACAGGTTGAATGTCGCCCCGCTGTGGGCGATGAAGGTTTCCGTATCCGGATTCCAGAGCGCCCATTCTCCCATGAACGCACCCTCGCAGGCATAGCAGTTCGGGGCAATCTGGATCCCTTCTGCTGTCCAGTCACCGAGCAGCGCCCATGCCGTGTAATCCGGGAAGTCCCCCGGCGCGAGTGCGTTCATCGGGGTATTTTTGAGGATCGCGCCCGTGGCGACATCCCAGATCAGCACACCGCCGGTGATGTCATAGGTGTTCCGATCGTTGAAGACGATATAGGATGCGGCAAAGCGCGCGCTGTCAGGGCTGAAGCCGCCGAAGGCGATCGCAGCCACATCTGCGCCCGGCATCTGTGCCTGAACCACACTGCCAGCAGCACGATTATAGAAGGACACGCCGTTCACGCGGTCGCTGTTCAGTTGGTTGGCCTTGATCACGACGGTATCGCCGCGCATGGCGAAGCCATCCCACGGGCTGAGCATCGAATTGGGCGGGATGACGCCGGGCGGCAGCGGCGCGCGCTCGAACGTGCCGTCGCTGCGGAAGGTCACCAGTTCGGCGGACGCGATCGAAAAATCCGCGCCCCGCGTCACTACCAGCGTCGTCACTTCCCAGCCAGCAGTCAGCGGCTGTGCCAGCATTCCGGCGGTCATGAACAGAAGACAGAGCAGTACCATACACACTTTCAGCATTGTTTTTCCCTTCCGGCAGGCACTGTGATGACGATGAAGGCTCTCATTTTAGCATGCCTTGCCGGGACGGATGCGCGTCGCCCGCCCGACTGGAAAATGACGCTCGCAATACGGCTGCTCTCCGCTGAAAAGCTGGCGGTTCCATCCGCGAAAAGAAAAGCCCTCTCTGGCATGAGAGGGCGTCTGACTCTG
>SZPD01000434.1 GCA_030263515.1 Anaerolineae bacterium CFX9
ATCATCCCGCTGTTCTACGATCGCGGGCGCGACAATGTGCCGCGCAACTGGGTGCTGAAGGTGAAAAACGGCTTCAAGAAGCTGGCCCCTTACTTCAATACACACCGGATGCTTCAGGAATACACGGACGAGATGTATATGCCGTGTTATGACCGCGTCAGGAAAATGAGCGAGAAGAACTTCGAAGCCGGGCTGAAATTCGCCGCGTGGCGGGGCAAGGTCGAAAGTTCGTGGAGCGCCGTCGAAATCCGCGAGGTCAAGGTCTCTCAGACGCAGATCAAGGTCGGCACAGAGTTCGAGGTCACCGCGGTAGTGAAACTCGGTCAGCTCACGCCTGAAGATGTTCAGGTTCAGCTCTACTACGCCAAACAGGGCACCCACGGCGAGTTCGGCGCGGGCGGCGAGTCGATCGCGATGAACTCCGGCAAGGCAAACGGAGACGGAACCTATTCCTTCTCCGCCCGGCTAAGCTACAACACCAGCGGCGAACGCGCCCTGAGCGTGCGTGTGCTGCCGAAACACGAGCTTCTGCCATCGCCCTTCCTGCCGGGCATCATCCGCTGGGCCACCTGATCGCGGTAAGCCATCCTGCACAGAGGTTCGACAAAAAACCGTCCCTCTCTTGCCAGGAAGGACGGTTTTTTTGTTTCCGATCACGGCTGAAGGGATGCGCGCGCGCAAAACGGGCAAGGATTAACCCCTTACCAGCTTCGGCAGATCGCGCAGCCGGGGGGTCTGCCCTGCCAGAAGCGTCTGCACGCGGAAGACGCGCCCCGCCAGCCACATCACGCCGATCACCGCCAGCGCGAGCAGGATGATGCTGGCGATGATCTCGATCGGGGGAACCTGCGAGATCACCATGCGCTGGGTCATCGCGATCGGCGCGGTCAGCGGAAAGAGGCTCATGATGACGGGCAGCGTGCCGTCCGGCGACTGGATGAACAGCGGGATGAAATAGAGCGGAGCCGCGGCCGGCAGGGTAAAGATGACAGCGTACTGCGGCCCCTCTTTCATCGAGTTTGAAAGTGCCCCAACCATGCCGTAAAACCCGGCGAACAGCAGATACGCCAGGAGAAAATACACCCCCAGGATCGGCAGCACGCCAGTCGGGATGGAGACATTGGCGAGCACCGCCAGCGTCGCGCCGAGCTGCTCGCCGCCCGCCACGCGGATAGCGAGGATGACCGCGCCAACCCACACGACTATCTGAATCAGCCCCAGCAGCCCATAGGCGAAGATCTTGCCACCGAGCAGATGGAAAGGCCGCATACTGGAGATCAGAATCTCGATCAGACGTGTTTCCTTCTCCTCGATCACGCTTTGCAGCAGATACCCGTTGGTCACGAACAGGCTCATCATCAGAGTCAGCGTAAAAAGGTAGACGACGAGGAAGCGCGTATCAAAGCTGGAAGTCTCGCCATCGGCAGTAGTCGTCAGCGTGAGCACGGTCTCGCGGTAGGTGGCAGGCTGCTGAATCCGCGTGACGATTGCCGGGTCTGCGCCTTCCTGCGCCGCGCGCTGCGAAAGCGCCTGGCGCATCATCTGGCGCACCGGGGCGAAATTGACGACGCTGATCTGAAGGCTGGGCATGGCGAAAACGATATCGCCCGTCTCAATATAATCCGGCGCGATCAGGTAGTAGCCGCTGATCGTCCCGGCTTCAAGGGCAGACTGGGCGTCCGCTTCGCTGTCGAAGCGCTGCATATTGTAGGAAGTCGCCAGTGTATCAGAGACCAGCCCGGAACCATCCACAATGCCGTGCCGTGCGCTGAGATCTGGGGTGAGGTCGCCGAGTACATCCTGCGGGGTATTGACGCCCAGATTCATACCGGGGATGCCCTGCGGATCCTCGCCGGGATTATTCGCCGCGCTGATCAGCAGATAGCCGAACAGCAGCGCCAGCCCGATCAGGGGAATGCCGAAGGTGGTGAACAGGTAGCCACGCCGGCGGAAACTGCGCGAGAGTTCGTAGAGGAAAACCTTCATCAGATGTGTCATGTCGCTAGCCCTCGCTGTGACCGGTCGCCGTAGTACCCATGCCGGACGATGAACGCAGTACGCGCAGCATCTCTCTCGGTGTCGGGCGTTTGCCATACATCAGGATGCTGTAGCGGAACAGCTTTGCTCCCGCCCACACCACAAACAGCGTCGTCAGAAGCAGCAGGCCGATGCTGAGTCCGATCTGCCAGAGCGGAACCGCCGTAAAGCTCAGCCGCATGATCATCGACATCGGCGACGTGAGCGGGAACAGAGTCAGGAACACGATCAGCGGGCTGTCCGGCTCGCTGATGAACTGCGCGAACACGAAGAAGGGAACAGCGGAAAACAGCCCGAAGATGCCCGCGAGCTGGCGGCTTTCCTGCTCAGAGCCAGAGATCGCGCCGATCGTCGCCATCAGTGCCGAGATGAAGGCATACTGGAGGACAAAGTAGACCAGGATCGCCAGCACGAGATCGGGCGGGATGCTGATCGCGTCGATGAACTCGATCCCCTGCCCCAGACGAAGCGCGATCGCGGTCATGACGCCCCAGATCGCCAGTTGAGTCAGCCCCAGTGCGCCCAGCCCCAGGATTTTCCCGAAAAGAAGCTGAAACGGCGTGACGGAGGTGATCAGGATCTCCATGATTCGCCCGCTTTTTTCCTCGACCACGCTCGACATCAGAATCCCGCTGGTCGTCTGCGTCGCCAGCAGAAAGATCAGCACGAAGATGATCGGCGCAAGCACAACTGCCAGCATGCCGTTTTCTCCGATGACACGACCGCTGTCGAGCGTCAGAAGGTTGAGCGCCGCCGGTTCCTGAATCCGTTCCAGCAGATCGGGTGGAAGATCCGCATCACGCCCCAGGCTGCGCACCAGCCACGAGGTGAAGGCTGTGCGCAGCGCGCGCGGCGTCTCTTCGCGAGAGACGACGGCAATTTCCGGCTGGTGAAGGTAGTTTTCCGGCACGACGAAGTATGCGCCGATTTCACGTGCGTCCAGCGCCGCCCGCGCCGCCGTTTCGTCAGTAAAGAGGATCAGCGTTTCGCCGAACGGGTCATTGTCTG
>SZPD01000016.1 GCA_030263515.1 Anaerolineae bacterium CFX9
CTTCCTCCTCCAGCGATCGTTCGTAAGCCTCAGCCAGGGTTTCGCGCGGGCGCAGGAAAAAGTAGATCAGCAGCCCAGGCACAGTCAGAACTGCCACCATGAACGCCACGATCAGCGGAGCCAGCCTGTCGCGGCTGCGTGCGCGCATATCGCGATAGGTCCAGATGATCATCGCCAGCCAGAATGCAGCCAGCACCATAGCGCCATATATCAGAACGCCAGAAAACAACCCGCCAAAGTCATCTGGATTGATCTGAATCATAGATCGTGGCTCCGTCCCGAATGTGTGCTGCCGCCTCACGCGCAGAGAATGCGAACACCTCAATGATAGGCAGTATATCCAATCAAAGGGATTACCTGCCAACAGCCTGTGCGACTGCTGCAAACTCGCTCGACCCTGCCAGCAGTGACACGGAGCTGACGATCACATCGTACTCGTGCCCCGAAGCGTAAAACCGAACTTCCTGGATCGACTGCGGGCGCTCCAGCGATGAGATCAGCGAATACAGATTGTCGCTCTCATAGGTATACCAGGTATTCGCATTGATCGGCTCATGTTCCTGACGGCAGCTATCGCAGCTCAGGGGGTAGCTCAGGTTGGGGTTCAGATAGGTGTAGAAACCGTGATACCACTGCTGCTGGCGACCGTAAATGTCGATATACGTGATCTGCATCATCAGGGGGCATTCGCTGCCTCTGATACCGCAGGTACTGAGCGACTGTCCCTGGATGCGAAACGTCGTCCGCAGAGAGAGATAACTGTAAGCGGTCACGTCACGGCCTGGCGTCCCCGGCGGGCCAAAGCTCTGCACGCAGAACGTCTCGCCATGAGAGGACGCTCCGCCGCCGCGCCTGAGATGCATAACCACCCGCCCATCGACCCGCGTAATCCCGTAATAGCCGCTCGGCGGCTCGTTGACCTGATCTGCGCAGCCCCACGACAGCGGCAGTTCGCGCGGGTCTGCATCGGTCGTGATCGCAGCGTTCGTATGTTCAAACGTGCTGTTGGTGATCAGATCGGTGAATGCAGGCATACTGACAAAACCTGCCGCCGATGCTTCGGTGGCATAGGTGAAGACGCCGCGCTCGCCCGGTGGAACTGAACTTCCCACCTGATCCGGCGAGACGAGCAGCGCTGTGCCTGTCATGTTGTTGACGATCAGATCGTTTTCCCCGGCGCGAATGCTGTAAAAACCGGGAGAGGTCATCAGCGCCCACGCCCCCTGTGGCGTTCTGATACTCACCCGGATTGCGCGATCCAGATCATTGGGGATGAACACATCCACCGCGCCCGATAAATCCTCGATCAGAACGTCATAGGGTTCGCTGCTCACATCAAAACGTGGCCTTGAGACGGTTTCAAGATCGAGCAGCGTATTTTTCTTGACTGTGACGGAAGCCACCAACTGCCGCCCGCTTTGCTGGTCGAGGAATGAAAGGGTCGCCTGAGATTGCCCATCCGTGCTGATGACCGCGCTGTTATACAGCTCACGGCTGGTGCGCACCACAGTCTCGATAAGATCCGTGCCTGTCATACCAACGGTTCCCCGTCCCACGACAAGCTCTGTCGGCATCGGCACGCGCGATTGGAAGATAAAATAGTTCAATCCTACCCCGGTGATGACACACAGAGCGCAGAACACGCCGAAGGCAATCAGCAGAACCGCCCACGCGATGCGCTGTGATCGCGCAATGACATGCGCTGCCGGGGCACTCTCGGATGGAAAGGCAGTCTCAGCCACAAAACACCTCAAAAGGGCTAATGCGGCAGAATTATATCATACACCGTCCGTCTTCCAGCCGGAATCTGGCGTGAAAGCCGGTGTATGCCATGCTTGCCCTGCACTTCCCGGAATGATATATTTCAGCCAATAAATCACGGAGCAGACACAGCCGTCACAGGGGAAGATAAAGCGGGAATGGAGAAATAGCCATGTCCGGACACAGTAAATGGTCTACCATCAAGCGGGCAAAAGCAGCCGAAGATGCCAAGCGCGGCAAGATCTTTACGCGGCTGGCACGCGATATCACGCAGGCGGCGCGCGAAGGCGGCGGCGATGAAGGCTCCAACGCCAAGCTGAAGCTGGCAGTGCAGAAGGCGAAAGCTGCCAATATGCCCAAGGAAAATATCGAGCGCGCCATCCTGCGCGGCACGGGCAAGCTCGAAGGTGAAGACATGACGGAAACGACCTACGAGGGCTACGGGCCTGAAGGCGTTGCGTTCATGATCGATACGCTCACTGACAACAAGAACCGCACCCTTGCTGAACTGAAACGCGTGTTCAACAAGGCGGGCGGCACACTCGCATCGGCGGGATCTGTCGCATGGCAGTTTGAGCAGAAGGGTGTCATCACGCTGAAGCCAGGCAGCATCGACTTCGATGAACTGTTCATGGTCGCCGCAGAAGCCGGGGCTGAAGATGTCGTTAACGAAGATGGCACGATCATCGTCTACACCCCGCGCGAAATGCTCAATGCCGTCGAAACCGCGCTTACCGATGCAGGATACGCGGTTGACGAAGCTCAGCTGAAGTGGGAGAGCAAGAACGAAACCGAAGTTCCGCTGGACAAGGCACTGATCAACATGCGCCTGATGAGTGACCTTGAGGAACTGGACGATGTGCAGTCTGTGGCTTCAAACCTGCTGATCACGGACGACGTGATTACAGCGTTTGAATAGTCCATCATGATTTCACTGGGGATCGACCCCGGTACTGCAACGGTCGGCTATGGGGTTGTCAGAGAGAATCGCGATGGCAGCCTCATGGCGCTCGATTACGGCGTGATCACAACCTCCGCCGCCTATCCGATGCCGGATCGCCTTGAAGCGATCTACGACGCGCTGAGCGCGCTCATCCGCAAGCATCAGCCGGATCGCGCCGCCGTAGAAGAACTCTTTTTCGGGAAGAACGTGAACACAGCGATCACGGTGGCGCAGGGGCGTGGCGTCATCCTGCTGTCACTTCGGCTGCATCACATCCCGATCTATGAGTACAAGCCGAACTTCATCAAGCAGGCAATCTCCGGCTATGGCAGTGCCAAAAAACCCCAGATGCAGGAAATGGTACGGATGCTGCTCGCCCTGGAGACGATCCCCCGTCCCGATGATGCCGCCGACGGGCTGGCGATCGCCATCACAGACATCCATCACTCGCGCTACTCAATGCTGGAATAACAGACATGATCGCAAGCCTCAGCGGGCAGGTAACACATATCGGTTTTGACCATCTGGTGGTCGTTGTCGGCGGAGTCGGCTTCAAGGTGTATGTGCCGTTCAACACAGTTCCGGCAGCGCTGGGCGATTCGATCAGCCTGTTTACGCTGCTGATCGTGCGCGAGGACGCGCTGACTCTCTACGGCTTTGGCACGACTCATGAGCGCGAGATTTTTGAACGCCTGATCAGTGTCAACGGCGTCGGTCCCCGCATTGCGCTGGCCATCCTGGGGACGATGAGTATTGAACGGCTCACCACCGCTGTGGCATCAGGTCAGCACGAGGCGCTGACCCGTGTTCCCGGTATCGGCAAAAAGACTGCCGAAAAGATTGTGTTTGAACTCCGCGACAAGCTGACCGGGGCTGATGGACTAATACCCGCGGCATCAGGTGGGCTGAGCGATATCAATAAGGATGTAATGGACGCGCTGACCTCATTCGGTTACAGTGTGAGCGAGGCACAGGCAGCGATCAAGAGCATCCCGCTCGATACGCCCGATGATTTTGAAGAACGTTTACGCCGCGCCCTGCAATACTTCGTCTGAACGAAAGCGAACTCAACAATGAGTGATACATCTCTCATCGGCAAAAAGGTTGATGTGCTGGATAAAGGCTGGATCGAACTGGTGGATCTGATGCCGCATCCCGCCTCCGGCATCAGCGGGGATCTGGCAATTGTGAACGCGGCGCGCGTCAGCTTTCTGGGAGAGAGCAAGGGTGAGGAAGCGGACAAAAAGCTGTTGTTCTATCTGCTGCGGCATCAGCATACCAGCCCATTCGAAATGGTGGAATTCAAGCTCCGGCTTCGTGCGCCGCTTGTCACCTACTGGCAGTGGATCCGGCATCGCACCTTTGCCTATCAGAGTGCCAATGCACAAAGCGGACGCTATACGCCGTTCGATGAAGATGATTTTTACGTGCCGTCTGTCTGGCGACGCCAGTCAAAAAGCAACAAGCAGGCCAGTGAAGGCGAACTCAATCCCGCTGACAGCGAGGAAATGACCCGCAAGCTGCTCGATTTCTATGACACTGGTTTTCGTCTGTACCATGAGGCGCTGGAAAAAGGGGTGTCAAAAGAGATGGCGCGGCTCTTCCTGCCCGGCTTCAGCGTGTATTACACCTGGGTCGTCAAAGTAGATGCGCTGAATCTGATGAATTTTCTGCGCCTGCGGATGGCCCCGGATGCGCAGTATGAAATTCGCGTGTATGCACAGGCGATCTATGAGCATTTCTTCAAGCCCGCCCTGCCGTGGACGGCGGAAGCCTTCGAGAAGTACGTCCTGAATCCAGAGCCGGCGTCTTAAAATAACACGCCGGCTCTCAGAACAGCTTCAGCTCACGGCGCTGGCAGCAGCAGCCCGCCCGTTATCGGACAGAGCTGATTGCCTTCGTCATCAAAGGGGCGAACTGTCCAGTAGTAGGAACGTTCAAATTCGAACAGCACCCCATCAAAGCGAAATTCGTCCGCAGAGGTCACTCCCGCCGCCAGCAGATTGTTATCCTGGTCGTAGAGGCGCACTTCGTATTCAACAGCGTCCGGCATCACCACCCAGAAGACCGAAACTGAGTCCCCCGGCGTAAAGAGCGTGCTGCTCCGTTCGGTATCTTCTCCAAAGGTGAAACAGGCGGGCGGCGTCGGCGTGATATTCACAAGCGTTTCCCGAATATCGATCGTCGGCGTCGGTTCCGGGGTATTCGTTTCTGTGCCTGCCGGAGTCCATGTAGGCGGCAGTGTGGCACGGCTGAGAGGAGTAGGCGTCGGAGCTTCAGTGGCGGGTGTGGCGGTTATGATAATGGTCGGCGGCGGCGCAGTTGGAGGTGCTGGCTGCCCGGCGCAGCCAGCAATCAATGCGGACAGACAGGCAGCCATCAGCGTTAAAACACGTAATTTCACAGAATCCCCCATCCACCTACTGTGCAAGCGCGCTGAAAAGCCCGTAAAGCAGCAGCGCTATAAGCGCAATCAGAGCGACCGCAGCGCAAAGAATATATCCCAGTGTGACCCTTGAGCGCACGTTCACCTCAGGTTCGTCTCTCAGCAGCGCATACCAGCCAATCACATAGACGACAATGCCGATCGCTGCCGTCACGAGAGCCGGAAGATTGCGTGTTTCAAAGTCAAACAGTTGAGTCAGATACACATAATCAACCGCCGGAAACACGAGGGCAACGGCCATAAGTGTCGTCAGAATGACGAGACCGATGCGCCCGGCGCGGGGCAGGAAAACCACACGTCGAAGGATGCGCTCAAACAGGTTCCCCTGGGGGGCGGCTTCTGCGAGGGGGCGTGAACGGCGGCGGGTCATGGATGCTCCTCACTTCCACGATTGATCATATGCTCTGAGGCGCGCTCAAAGTAGGCTTGCATCACCCCTCGCGCCGGTTCAGGAATGCCGACTGCATCGATTGCCGAAAGCATGTGCGACAGCCAGTGATCGCGCGCTGTCCGATCAATCGGGAACGGAAAATGACGCATACGCAGACGGGGATGCCCCCTCTCCACGCTGTAAACCGGCTCACCACCAAAAAGCTGGCACAGAAACAGAAACTGGTAGCGTTTGCCCGGTTCCAGATCCTGCGGAAACATCGGGCGAAGCACGGGATCCTGTTCCACAAGGCTGTAGAAGTGATCGACCAGCGCTTTTATCACGTCTGCGCCGCCTGCCTGTTCAAATATGCTTGCCTCATCCCGTAGCTGGCTCATCAGCACCGCATTTCGTCGCATTAAACTTCGTCTGGACAATGTAGTGAAGATTTGTACAATGGCTGACCGTATTATACGCCATCCGGGACTTCAAGGAGCATCAATAATGATTCGTCTCCAGCGCGGGATCGGGCTTTTGGCTCTGATCGCGCTTTTCTTGGGCGCCAGTATAGCTTTTGGTCAGGAAGTTACCCCCGAAAGCGCCCCCGCAGGCGCAGCGGAGTCCCTTCCCCAGGATGAAACTATTCGCGTGGTCGGCTCCGGTATCGTAATACCGGCTTTTGAGGCACTAAGCCAGGATAGTGCTGCGACAGGTCGTATCGAAACCTCCGTTACCGGAACAGTGCGCGGGTTTGAGGCTTTCTGCAACGGAAACGCCGATATCACCCTTGCGCCGCGGGCGATGAATGAATCGGAATTCACCGCCTGCTCAACCAACGGAACAGCCTTCATCGAGCTGCTGTTGGGCTACAATGCGGTTGCGCTGATCAGCAGCCCGGATGCCGCTTTCGGAACCTGCCTGAACCTTGATCAGTTGAATGTCCTGCTGGCCCCCAGCGCCGCAGGCCAGATCACAAACTGGCGTCAGATTAATCCTGAAAGCCCCGCCAATGTTCTGAGCATCGTGGTTCCATCGGATTCATCCGCAGCATACGCGCTGATCGATGGACTGATTGAGGGTGACGGTCTCCGATCGGACGCCGTGGTCGGCACAACAGATGCTGCGATTGATGCCGTTCTCGGCAATCCAAATGCGCTCGCCATCGTCAATGACGCCGATCTTCAGATCTCCGGCGCGGATGTCCGCATCATCGAGATCAGCGGTAATGCTGCCGGATGTCTGAGCGCAGATGCCGAAACGATTGCCGACGAAACCTACGTCGGTTCAACACCCCTCTATGCCTATGTCAACCCGAACAGCCTGAGCAAAGCCGGGCTGGAAGAGACACTCGCCTCCGTTTTCGCCCCATCGTCCGCGGCGGAGCTGCCCGCACTGGGGATCGTTGCGCCGCTTGAAAGTGGCTACGCAATGAACGCTGTCAATCTGGCTGAGGTGACGCTCGGTCGCACCTTCAGCGCGGAGTCGGCTGATTTTTCGATCAATCCATCTGTGGCAGGGTTCGTCAGCATTGCTGGCTCGGCAGCCGGACGCGATTACATTTCCGGCGTCACAGGCGCGTTTGTTGCCCAGTACCCAAGCGTGACCACGACCGTCAACCTGAATGGTCAGGTGGCGGGTGCGCGTCAGTTTTGCAACGGAGAAGTGGAACTGCTGGTCACTGAAGCGCCGCTGACTCAGGAGCAGCTCGCCGCCTGTGAAGAAAATGAGATTACCCCGTATACGGTGAATCTCGGCGCGCAGGCCGTGGTTCTGGCGGCGAACGCGGCATCTTCCTACCTTCAGTGCCTGACACCGGAAGCGCTCACAACTGCTTTTACCGCAGCTTCAGCCCATAACATTGTGACCTGGAATCAGGTAGACGAGTCTTTCCCTGAGAACAACATCTATCTGTTCGTTCCCACCGCCGGAAACGCCTTCGTTGACCTGATGATGATACGTCTCCAGGGAACCGATATTCCCGCCCGCATTGACGACCCTGTCATCCAGCAGAACGACAGCGCAGACTACCGTGCCGCCGCCGCTGCCAACACGCCGGGAGCTATCGCCTTCTTTACCTGGAATGAATACCTGGCGCTCTCCAGCCAGGATGGGCTGCAACTGATCGCCATTGAGCGAGATGGCGACTGCATCACGCCGGACAGCGCCACGATCGCAGACGGAACCTATCTGCTGGCACGTCCACTTCAGCTTCTGGTGAGTACAGCGCAGCTAACGCGTGCAGACATTCAGTCACTGCTCTGGTATATCGCCAGCGATGAGCAGTACGGTCAGTTCGAGACTGCAAACCTGACCGGGATACCATTCGCTGCGCTCGGCGAACTCCGTGTGAGCCTCCAGACAGCGTTCGATGAAGCACAGGCAGCGGCTGTTGCGGCTGCCGAAGAAGCCGCAGCACAGGCAGCCGCAGAAGCGGAAGCCACGCCAGAGCCAGAGGCGACCGAGTCAGCGGAGTAGGCGCATTTTTTCGCGCTCATCTTCCTCCCAAAACACAGGGCACAGGGACAAGTCGATGACTTGTCCCTGTGTTTTTTTGCGTCCGCCGATATACTCAGCATTCATCCCGTTTCACGAACGACTGGAGCATATATGCGCGGCGAACTCGTCGCGGTGGACATTGAAACGACAGGGTTTGACCCTGTGACTGACGAAATCATTGAGATCGCTGCGGTGCGATTTTCGGAAGGAAAAATCCTTGAGGAATTCAGCACGTTCGTCAATCCGGGGCGCCGTATCCCACCACAGATCACTCAACTCACTGGAATCACCGATTCGGATGTCCTCTCTGCGCCATCGATTCACAATGCACTGCCCCTGCTGAGATCATTCGTCGGCAGTTCAACCTGGATAGCGCATAACGCCAGCTTCGATGGAGGTTTTCTGAATCAGCGCGGCGCATTGGTGAGCAACAACCGTATCGATACCTATGAACTTGCCGCCATCCTCCTGCCCGGCGCGCCCCGCTACAATCTGATGTCGCTTACCGCCCTGTTGGGTGCGGATATCGGCAGCGCGCATCGCGCCCTGTTCGATGCGCGCGCCACCGCGCATGTCTACTGGAAACTCTGGGAAAAAGCGCTGACCCTTCCGGCAGCGCTTCTCAATGAAATTGTCGAACTTGGGAAGGATCTTCGCTGGGACGGAAAAACATTCTTTCAGGCAGCACTTCAGGAAGCCCCGCCCGGCTCAGGGGATTCCTATGCGCTGCCATTCACCCCAGACAATGGTGATCGTCGGGTACTGCGCCGCAAGGATACTGCGGACTTTGAGCCTGTTCATATCCGCAGCATTCAGGATGTGTTGGGCATCGGCGGGCGGCTGTCACAGCAGATAGCGCATTATGAGGAACGGCGCGGTCAGCTTCAGATGGCAGATGAAGTGGCTTCAGCGTTCAATAACGCCAGCCAGTTAATGATCGAAGCGGGTACGGGGACAGGCAAGTCGATCGCTTATCTTGTGCCTGCGGCGCTCTGGGCAGCTCAGAATCAGGATCGGGTTGTCATTTCCACCAACACGATCAACCTGCAGGAACAGCTCATCCTCAAGGATATTCCTTCAGTACAGGGTGCGCTGGATTCACCGCTTCACGCCGCGCTGATGAAGGGGCGCGCCAACTATCTGTGCCCCCGCAGACTGGACGCCGCCCGAAGACGAAAGCCTTCCAGCGCTGACGAACTGCGAACCCTCGGCAAAATTCTCGTCTGGCTTAACGAAAGCAGCAGCGGTGATCGGGGAGAGCTGACGCTGCGCGGAGAGGAAAACGCCGCCTGGCTGCGGCTGAGTGCGGATGATGAGGGCTGCACTACTGAAACCTGCCGCGCACTGATGGATGGAAGCTGCCCGTTCTACAAGGCGCGCCGCTCGGCAGAGGCGGCTCACCTGGTCGTGGTCAATCATGCGCTTCTGATCTCGGATGCGCTGGCGGATAATCGTGTCCTGCCAGAGTATGATCATCTCATTGTGGATGAAGCGCACCACCTTGAAGATGCCATTACCAGCGGGCTAAGCTTCCGCCTGGATGAGCGCACCCTGCGCAGCCGCGCCGCTGAGCTTGGCAGCGAACGCCGTGGGCTGCTGGGCGCATTTCTGGCGGGTATCAGGCGCGCCGCTGTCCCAGACAAAGACATTATTCGCCTGGAAACGTACCTCACGGATGTTGGGGCGGTGATCGGCGCGATGGATATGCATATCCATCGGTTTTTCACGGATTTGCGGGCGCTGGCAGCATCCCTGACCCGCGGTCGAAGCGACTACACGGTTCATCTGCGCATCCTGGACGATGTCCGGCGTAAGCACGAGTTTGCGCGCGTCCAGGACTCGTGGTCAACCTTACAGGAATTTCTGGTGGTCATCAGCGAGGCGCTTCATCAGTTGAACAGCGCGCTGGAACGATTTGCAGTCCAGGATCAGCCTGAACTCGAAAATCTTTCGACCAGCATCTCTGCCGCGGATCGCTTCTTCCTCAGCGTCTCATCCCAGGTACAGGCATTTGTCAATGAGCCGTCTGCCAATGTCGTCTACTGGCTGAGTTCCGGACAGAACGAGGACACCCTCTCGCTCAATACCGCACCGCTTCATGTCGGAGAGATGACACGCCAGTTTCTCTGGTCGAGTAAATCAACCGTCATCCTGACCAGCGCCACACTTCAGACTAACGGCTCATTCGAATTTTTGCAGCATCGGATCGACGCAGAGCATATGCGTGCGATCGAGGTAGAGTCCCCGTTCGATTACCGCGAGTCAACCCTTGTCTTTGTGCCGGACGACATCCCTGATCCGGGGGACAAGCATCGTTATCAGCAGGCGGTGGAGCGCGGCATCATTGAGCTTGCCGCTGCCTTGAACGGTCGCGTATTGGCGCTCTTTACCAGTTACGCGCAGCTTCGGGAGACTGCTCAGGCGATTGGGCCGCGTCTCGCGCTGGGTAACATTGTCGTCTATGACCAGAGTGATGGCAGCAGCAGGCAGGCACTTCTGGAGGGATTCCAGAGCGCAGAACGAGCCGTCCTGCTCGGAACACGCAGTTTCTGGGAAGGCGTAGACATCGCCGGCGAAGCGCTCAGCGCGCTGGTCATCGTTCGGCTGCCTTTTGCAGTCCCCACCGATCCGGTATTTGCGGCGCGATCAGAAACCTATGCAGACCATTTCAACGCCTACGCGCTGCCGGATGCCATTCTGCGCTTTCGTCAGGGCTTTGGGCGGCTGATACGGAGAAAATCGGATCGCGGCATCGTCGCTATTCTGGACAGCCGTGTGCGCACGAAAGCCTACGGACGTGCCTTTCTCGATGCCCTGCCCGACTGCACCACGGTATCAGCACCACTGAGTCAGCTTCCACACCATGCTGCGTCATGGCTGGAACGTTCAAAAAGCTAACCAACCTGTATCCTCGTTCTGATGTTTCAGGGGGTGGTTATATGCTAATATTCTATGTGGGCAAATGAGGCGGTTGCAATGAGAACACCGTCCGGTCGGGACTGTAGATTTTATTATGAGGACTTCAATCGCGGTCGAAATCTCCAGGAATGCCGGCTCATCAAGCAAAATCCTCAATCACTCCGCTGGAAATCACGTTACTGTGAGACCTGCCGGGTACCGGATATTCTCAATGCGAACGCCAGCCCTAATCTTGAGCTGTCGCTCGCCGTTGTGCCTGTCATGCTGGGGCTGGGGCGGCGACTGAAGGTTGAGGCATCCTGCATGCGCCACCGTGTCAAGATCGAAGACCCGTTCCTGGGCTGTCCACAGTGCAATGAAGAGCGACCGGGTCTGGATTTATTCTGGCAGGCTTTATCGGAAACGGATGAATCATCAGATCATGATCGGTCAAATGACAACCACGGTTGAATACCGTGCCCAGGAACCGGAGGCTTCGACGTACCACCTCTTTCTTCTTGAAGACAGCTTAACCACTTCCCTGACCGATCATCTCCCGTATGAATGGGAGATCGTTTCATCCTCTACCTCCCCCAAAGCGCTGCTGCGGCAGATGCTCAAAACAGAAGCACCTGATGCCATCATTGGAGCGGCATCGCCGATCACACTTAGGTACTTCGAGCGAATTGCAACCCAGTATTCGATTCCCTTTCGCCCTATCCTGGTTGCCATCAGCGAGCTTCCGACCAAAGCGATGGCGCATGTCGCAGATCTCTGCCTGCCAGCCCAAACAGACTGGATACTGGCCGGACTTGAATCTGCGCTGCCACGCCGCGCCAAACAGATTGCGACACACAAGGCCTGGAACGCCGAGCGACATCGCCAGCGGAGAGCCGCCCGCGAGCTGGAGTTGACAAAAGAGTCGATCGTCCGTAACGTTTCTCATGAACTCAGGACTCCCCTGCTGATCATCAAAAGCGCTGTCGAAAAACTGGAGCGCACAGAAGAAAACATAAACCAGATCAATGCAGCAGCCGTGGCCACCGCACGACTGGAAGGGTTGATCAGCAACCTGACGCAGTTTGCGCGCGGTCTCAAGATCGAACTGAAGCCGATGAATCCTCAGGACGCTGTCAGCCTGGCGCTGATTAATCTCCGCAATCGCTGGGATTATCAGGCACAGCTCAAGCGCGTGATGACAGATGTCGAACAGAATCTTCCGCTGGTGCTGGGAGACAGCGCCGGCATCTCCAATGCCCTGCAGCTCCTGATCGAGAATGCGTTAAAATTCAGTCATGATGTCATCGAAGTGCGCGCCGAACGTGTCGATGAGGGTGTGAAGTTTTCCGTGCGGGACAATGGCATTGGGATCCCGCGCCACCAGCGCATGCAGATTTTTGAGCCGTTTTTCCAGGGGGACTCGTCAATAACCCGTGAACATGATGGCGTTGGCATGGGCTTGACGATCGTCCGTTTCATTCTGGATGGGCATCATGTTCCCATCGGGCTTTCCAGCCGCAAGGGCAAGGGGAGTGAGTTCAGTTTTGTACTCTCGGAGATCGATGATACCGACTGGTAGAAACCGGGCTGAATCTCACGTGTTGTTCATGGCAGATTTAACGATCTTGATTGACTTCATTTCCCCTTTTCGGTAGAATATTTTCAAAATTCAATTTGTTCTAAATTTAACAAGCGCTATTCTTTTTGCTGTCGATTTAAGCAAGGGAACGTCTTGATGACCCTGCAAATGGCGAATCCGGTCTCTCTCAATGCTACACAAAATGGCTCTCCTGCCGGTCATCGCGACCCGATTGCGTCCGGCATGGAGAAGGTGGAAACGCTGATGCACGAAGTCGTCAAGAGTGACGTCACCGTGCTCAGAGATGCCAGTCACCATATCCTGGCAGCCGGGGGGAAAAGGATCCGCCCTCGCCTGACCCTTCTGGCATACAACGCTTTCGGCGGCGAAGATTTTGACTCAGTTGCGCCCCTCGCCGCGGCAGTGGAACTGGTTCACACTGCCAGCGTAGTCCATGACGACATCAATGATCATGGCGTGGTGCGCCGTGGACGCCCATCAGTGAACATGATCTGGGGGCGGACATTCGCGCTGCTGACCGGCGACTTTCTGTTCACCAAAGTCTATGAGCTGATGGCTCCGCATCACGATTTCAATGTCGTGTTAGCCGAAGCCACCAAAGCGCTGGTTGAGGGAGAAACCCTGCAAGCCGCCGCCGTCAAGGAGAATCGATTTACGCGCGAAGTCTATTATGACATCATCGCGCGCAAGACCGCTGCCCTGTTCCGCGCAGCCGCGCAGATGGGTGCAAAAGCGGCCGGCGCATCAGACTCGGAACAGGAAGCCCTGGCTCAGTTCGGCTTCAATGTTGGGCTTGCCTTCCAGATCGTCGATGATGTGCTGGATCTGATCGGGGATGAAGCACAGCTAGGCAAGACTTCTGGCATCGACCTCGCGCAGGGGCGGGGGTTTGCCGCGGCCTACAATGACGGCGAAGCTGGCGTTTTTGCTGAAGCGTCTGCGGACTCTTCAGCCGATCCCATGATCGCCATCCGCCAGAAAGTCTTGCAGGGCAATACGGTTCAGGAAGCCTATGAGCAGGCTCGTGGTCTGGTCGAGCTTGCGCTCAGCCAGCTTGAGATCCTGCCGGAGACGGAAGCCAAAGCAGCCCTGGCAGCGCTTGCCCGATCGGTTGTCGAGCGCACCTACTAGCTTCAAGACGCACAACACCGTACACTTTAGAGGACAGACAACCCATCTGTCCTCTTTTGTTGTATCGCAGGAGCCAGCCTTGTTGAAAATACTTCCAGTGGACGCAGTGCGGCGAGTCGAGCAGTTTGCGGATGAACACGGACTTGGCTATGCGCAGATGATGCAGAACGCGGGCCGCGTCGTCGCGCTCCGGGCACAGGAAATCCTCACCCGCCTGCCATCCCACGAAGAACGCCGGGTGACCGTACTGGTCGGCGGTGGCAATAATGGCGGAGACGGGCTGGTAGCAGGCAATCTTCTCGCTCAGGATGACCGTGTGAGGGTACGTTTCTATCTGTTCAAAGAGCGCGCCGATGATGATCCTGTATTTGCGCCTGTCCTTCAGGCAGGTCATTACGTTGTTCGGGCTGAAGACGATCACGACCATCGTGTGCTGCGGACGCTCATCTACAGTGCGCACATGGTCATCGACGCGGTTTACGGCATCGGTTTCAGGCTGCCCATGCGCGCGGAGCAAGCCGCTCTGTTTCGCGTGATTCGGAAAGCGCTGCTGGATGATCCGCTGACACCCGCCTATGTTCAACCTGCCCTGCCTGCTTTGCGCCCATCCGGCAAACCCTACGTACTGGCTGTAGACTGTCCCAGCGGCATCGACTGTGACACTGGCGAAGCTGACGAAGCTGCGCTGCCTGCTGATGAGACGATCACCTTTATTGCCGCCAAGCCGGGGCTGATCGAGTTTCCGGCCGCCGAGTATGTGGGGGAACTGACGGTAAGCACGATCGGCGTGCCGGAACAGGCCCCAGACCTGAAGTCTGCTGGCACTTCACTCGTCGATGCACACGCGGCGGCACAGGGCATTCCAAAGCGGAAGCTCAATTCACATAAAGGTGTGCTGGGCAGCGTCCTGATCGCGGGGGGATCCGAAAATTACACAGGCGCGGTGCTTCTCGCGGGTAAAGCCGCGTATCGAACAGGAACCGGCATCGTCCGCATCGCCACCCCAGCGCTGATCGTCGATCGGATTGCTGCCAGCATCCCCGAAGCCACATGGACTCCGCTGCACCATACACATGGCGCACCCGACGAGCCTGCTGCACGATCGCTGTCCAATGACATCCATAACTACGGCGCAGCGGTGATCGGCATGGGGATGGGGCAATCAGAACCGGCTGAAAGCTTTCTGCGCTCGCTGCTCAGCCTTGAGAACCTTCCACCGTGTGTCGTGGACGCAGATGCACTGAATCTGCTCGCAAAGCTTCCGGAGTGGTGGCGGCTTTTGCCACCGGGGTCTGTGGTCACGCCGCACCCCGGCGAAATGGCCCGGCTCACAGGGCTGTCAACCGCAGAGGTGCAGCGCCGGCGTACACAGCTTGCGCGAGACTGCGCCGCTCAATGGAATCTCACCGTGCTGCTGAAAGGCGCTCATACGCGCATTGCCGCTTCTGACGGATATGTGAACGTGCTGCCGTTCAAAAGCCCTGAGCTAAGCGTTGCGGGAACGGGTGATGTCCTTGCTGGAATGATCGGGAGCCTGATCGCTCAGGGAACCCCTGCCTTTGCCGCCGCCACTTCAGCAGCTTATCTGCATGCGCTCGCCGGGAAAATTGCCGTGGAGCAGCGCCAAACCGTCCGTGGCATCACTGCCGGAGACATCGCCGATCTGATACCGGGTGCATTTGCCCGTCTGAACCTCTAAAAGCTCAGGATCGCGGCGCGGATAATTCATCGCGGCGGCGTCTCGCAGCGGCCTTGCCCTCTTCGATGCTTTGTGCCACAGGGTCAGCCGGAAATGCGGAATTCACCGTAGCGGCTATCGCAGACTGAGCTTCGTTACTACGCGCCTTGATCTCGCCGCGCAGCGCCTTGCCGGAAAAAGGGGCATACCACAGCGCCAGCGCTGCGCCGGTCACAATTCCCAAAAGTGTGCCGAAAATGAACGTCCCGGTATCCACCTTATTGTTCATCGGGCGACTCCGACTCGCGTCGCTGGACTGCCTTGCGCAAACCGAGAAGATTAGACATCAGGATGCGCAGGGCAGCGAGAAATGCGCTGATCTTCACGATCGGTTCCGTGACATTCTGGCTCACAAACTGAACAGTCCCTTTCGCGGTCTGGAGCGTGTCCTGCGTATTCTCCAGAATGGGCTTTAACTCCGTCTGAAGCAGATTGACCAGTTTGGCAACCTGCACGATCAGCACAGCCAGCGCCAGAATGATCAGTACGCCTTCCAGCGCCAGAAAGATGATCACCAGATCACGGATCAGCCGGATAACGGCTCCACTCTGCTCAATGTTGGTCGTCAGAGCCAGCACCACCGCCACGATAAACAGCAGCAGCGCAGCCAGTACAAAGCCGCCCGCCGCGATGATCGCCACGCGACGGATGGTCATAAACCCCGCGCTGGCGCTCGGCGGCTGCCCCGGAGGCAGGCTGGGCGTTGCGGCGGGGTTTGGTGGGGTTTCAGTCATAATGCTCCTCTAACGCGGCGCACGACGCCTGTCTGAGCGCGCGCGAAATCGATCCGACGTCAGAAAATACGACAGGACAAGCGCGGTGACCGCCCCGATCACTGCCGGAGCCAACCGCAGGCTGCCTATGTTGAGGATTCCAAAACCAGAGACCACGCCCGCAAAATGCCCAACCGCAAAGCCGATCCATCCGGTGAGCAGGAACAGCGCCAGCCTGCGGGCGTCACCACCGACGATCAGGTGAAATGCCGCGCCGAGCAGCGTTGCGAGGATGAAGGCGAGCGTGAAGGTTGGGTTTGGCAATTGGCTTACCTTAGCACAAATCTTCTGGTCAGCATTGTAGCACGCCGCGTAAAAAAGGTCTATAATGGCGGGCATGAACACGATTGACCAACGCATCCTGATTCCCTCGCCACAGACCGCGGTCTGGGACTTTCTGAGCGATCTCTCTCGCAATCCACAATGGATGATCGATTGCCAGTCTGTGGCGTTCCTGACCACCAAGCGCCAGGGTACGGCGACACGCTTTCGCTGTCAGGACGCGAAAGGCAGAGATTCCATCGTTGAGATCAGCGCCTGGTACAACGGTCTCGGTTACGAGTACGTTTATGTGGACGGCTCGCCCTATCGCGAGAATCGTGGACGCATCCGATTACAGGAGATCCCGGAAGGCACGATTGTGCAGTGGACATTCCACTATGAAATTGGTGGCATGTTCTCCAGTGTGCGCAATCCGGGGCGGCAGATCGAAACCACGATGGCGAACAGCCTGAAGAATCTGTACCGGCAGATCACTCAGCAAAGCAAGGAATTTCGCGAGTCGAAGTCGCTGATGCGCGATGCGCCGGATGTTCGTGAGCGCTCGCAGTATCAGCCTCGCTACCCCACCGCCAATCCTGCAACTGCGGCGTCAGCGGGGGGAACCTCAGAACCGGTGCAGGTTCCGCCGATCTCGACCGCTGAATTCATGCTGTCAGAGCTGGAGATGCAGCTCGCGGCAGATCCATTCGCGCCGCCTCCGGTGCGCCCAGATGACGCACAGGTCTACCGGCCAGCGGATTTCAGCTTTGATGTGCCGCCCGTCCAAGAAGGGGATACGCGCCCCAATCCGGCGGCCAGGGTTGCACCCGCAGAGCCTGCTCCATCGGCATCAGAAGTCACCCACACAGAAATTGCAGAACCTGATTTTCTTGATGAGCTGATCGATGATCGGCGTTTTGCGCCGCCGGCAAGCGAGCCTCAACCCGCGTCGATGTCATTCGATTTTACGGACGACAACATCCCGCTTGCGGCTGCCAATCCGGCCGATGCAGCGCTCATCGGCGACCTGTTTGATGAGGTCGAATCTTCAAAGACGGAAGTTCCGCCAGCTCAACTCGCCGATCTGGTCAATGAACCGTCTGCCAGCAGTGCCGATATTTTCGCCTTTGATGACGAGCCGGCTTCAGCAGATATTGTTTCGGCTGCCGCAGCGCCAGTTGAAGCGGCATCTGAGCCTGCTGCGCCGCTTCCTCTGCCCAAAGCGCTGGAACCGACTCCCAGCCCCCCGCCGCCTGAACCCGCGGTTACAGAAGAGTCATTCAAGAGCATCTGGGAAATCTTCGGCGTGGAACGCCCCAGCGAGTCACAGCAGATGCGTGCCATCACTGAGCAGCAGATCGCCGATGCGGACGCGAAAGATCTGCTGGACTCGATCGGCAGCCAGGTGACGGAAACCCTCGCTCAGGTTCCGCCGGTGGCAAGCCCGGATGTATCCGCAAAGCTCGCTGATGAGAACGCCGAAACCATTCCCTCGCCAGCAGCCGAGGCAGCCTCCACAGCGGCAGCCGCTGAACAGGACGCGCTCAGCGCAGCAACTGAGGCTGTCACCGCCGCTCACGATCTGGTTGACAAACTGGTCTCGGCAACTGCGCAGACCGACTCAGTGGTATCCAGTGAAGCAGCAGCCGAGGTAAAAGAGAGCGCGATCGAGACCGAATCGCTTGCCGCAGTTCCTGCGACCGTCATCTCTGCGCGCACAAGCGCAGAGCCTGCGCCAGAGATCGCCCTGCACCAGGGACGCATCGGCCTGAGGCTGATTCTGCGCAAACGGCTGATTCGCCTGCGCCACCCGATTTAGCCACAGAAGACAGGAAACAAAAAAACGAGATGCCCAGTCAGCATCTCGTTTTTTCTTTGGGGTGGCTAGACGGACTTGAACCCTCGACCTGCTGATCCACAATCAGCCGCTCTAACCGACTGAGCTATAGCCACCGTATGGGGAAAAGTCTAGCATACCTTGTGAGGAAATTCTAGACCTGTTTTCCCGCAATCAGCACAATTGCTTCACTTCGTTTACATGGCACACGGGCAATCCTCAGGGAAAAACCATGACGTTCAAACAAACCATGCCAATGATCACGGATATAGTTTTCCATTTCTGAAGATGGCTCATCAACTCGCTGACCGGTGATCCGGTAAGCAAACTCCAGCGCGCGCCGGGCAGCGCCTCCCCCGGTGAAAATTGCAGTCGGCACGATGACCAGGTTACCGTCCAGCATCAGCACGCGAGAGATCTCGGCAAGCGACTCTTCCGCCGTGATAAAGTCGGTGGGAAAGGTAGAAACGACACTGCTGAAACTGCCAGCGGCAAAGGGCAGACGCTGCGCCATACCGCGTACCAGCAATGCTGCCCTGCCCTGCTGAAGCAGTCTGCGCCTTGTGATCTGCCCCATCGACTGCGAGAGGTCAAACCCCACAGTGCGCCAGCCTCTCGCTGTCATTTCCAGTTGCAGATGTCCTGTGCCATGCGCGAGTTCGAGGATCACCCCATCCGCATTGACATATCCCAATGCCGCTGCGCCCCAGCTCTTCCATGCGCCAAAGGAAACAAGACTGCTCACCCAGTCATAGGTAAACGCGAGTGGGTTGTATAACAGCCAGAAGCCGAATCGAACCAGCCGCCACCAAAGACTCATGCGCGGCGCGCGTTGAATTCGTCAACGACCGAACGGGCAATATCGGGGCAATCCGTAATCAGTCCGAGCGTCCCTGCTGAGAGAAGTTCGCGCATCCGGGCAGGATCATTCACTGTCCATGTATTGATTCGCTGCCCCGCGAGCGACACTGCGTATTCCGGCGTCAGGATTTCGTGATAAGGATGGAGAAACTGGCACTGACGAACGAAGTCGTCATCAGCCTCTGAGGGCAGCATGTAAAGAAAGCCAAGCGCAACCTGAGGTCGAAGCGCATGAAACCGCTTCAGTGTTCCCAGGCTGAATGATGACACGATAACAGAATCCTGTCTGTCATGTCGATCGATACACGCGGCGACCACCTGTTCGACCCCGTCTGTATGCCGATCATCATCCCCAAAGAATTTGATCTCCACGTTGACGATCAGCTCAGGCCCGACGGACTCGAACACTTCATCAAGTGTGGGGATTCGCTCGCCTGCATAAACGTCCGAAAACCACGAACCCGCGTCGAACTGTTTCAGTTCAGCCAGGGTATAGGTGCGGATATCCCCCGTCGCATCCGTAGTCGCATCCAGTGTGTGATCGTGCAGGATGACAGGAAATCCATCCGCCGAGCGCCACACGTCGAGTTCAACGCCATCTGCGCCCTGGCGACGCGCAAGCTCAAATGCAGCCAGCGTGTTCATCGGCGCGTAAGCCCGCGCGCCGCGATGACCGAAAACCAGAGGACTGCGGCTGTACAGACGATCCAGCAGTGCAGACATTCGCTGCCTCAGCCGAGCGAGACCTGCACGTCATCACCAACGACGCGCACCGTATAAGTCTTCAGAGGCACAAGGGCGGGCGGAGCCATCACCCGCCCATCCCGCACGTCGAAACGAGCGCCATGCTTGACGCACTCGATCTCACAGCCGATCAGTGTACCGTCACTGAGCGGAAATTCCTCATGCGTACACTCATCGTTCACCGCGTACAGCATGCCATCCACATTGCAGATCAGCACCCACCTGCGCCCCACTTCTACCGATAAGAACTGACCCGGCGGGATCTCGTCAATTTTTGCCACTGTGACGAACTCTGACATCTGCGCTAATCCTCATCGTCCTGTTCCAGTTTCCGCCACGCCTCGATCCCCCATAAACCCACTTTCAGGGTCTTGAGTGAAAGCAGCGCGCATTTGACCCGATTCATCGACAGCGGAATGCCGAGCATGTCAAAGACTTCCTGCTTGTCGATTTTCTGGATCTCTTCAAGCGTCTTGCCGAGAATTTCTTCTCCCAGCATCGAAGCTGCTGCCTGCGAAATGGCACAGCCTTCCCCATCCCATCCAATCTCGCTGACTCGCTGCTCGCTGTCGAAACGGAGGGTCAGACGAAGCCGATCGCCACACAGAGGATTGGTCGCCTCGAAGTCAACATCCGCCGGAGCCAGGATGCCCCGATGACGGGGATTCATCCCGTGGTCGAGAATGTTCTCGCGATAAAAGTCCTGCATATCAGGGGCCCTTCAGCCTTTGGCTTGTCTGGTGAGCCGATCTGCACACTGCAAAAACACTCACCCTAAATGGTAAATGCTTTTTTGACCTTGTACAGCGCTTCAACCAGACTGTCCACCTCATCGGTGGTGTTGTAGAGATAAAAACTCGCGCGGGCTGTTGCGCGCAGTCCCAGGCAGTCATGGAGCGGCATGGCGCAGTGATGCCCCGCCCGAACAGCGATGCCATGCATGTCCAGAACCTGTGCGATATCGTGGGCGTGGATCTGGTCGAGCGTGAAGGCAGCCACCGCGCCTTTTTGCCCGGAATCCGGCCCATAAACCGTCAGACCGGGAACTTCGCTCAACCGCTCCAGGGCGTAGGCTGTAATCGCCTGTTCATGATCATGAACTGCTTCCATCCCCAGCGCCGAGAGATAATCGACTGCCGCGCCTAACCCGATCATTTCAGCTATGGAGGGCGTGCCCGCTTCAAATTTGTACGGAAGCTCGTTCCAGGTGCTGCCTTCAAACGTCACCCGGCTGATCATGTCTCCACCGCCCATCCACGGCGGCATCACTTCCAGCAGGTCGCGCTTCCCATACAGAACACCGCTCCCGGTCGGCGCACACATCTTGTGTCCGCTGAACGCCAGAAAATCAACGCCCAGCGCCTGCACATCTACCGGCATATGAGGCACAGCCTGCGCCGCGTCTACCAGTATCAGCGCCCCATGCTGATGTGCCAGGCGGGCAATATCGGCAACCGGATTAACAGTCCCCAGCACGTTCGACACATATGTCGTCGCGATAAGCCTGACCGGATTTTGCTGAAGCAGCTTCTCAAACGCGGGCAAATCCAGCGTACCCTGCGACGTGATCGGAGCATACAGCACCCGGATACCCTTTTCTGCCGCCAGCATCTGCCACGGAACAATGTTGGCATGATGTTCCATCTGCGTGGCGAGAACAACATCACCCGCCTGCAAATTGGCGCGCCCCCACGTCTGAGCGACAAGGTTGATCGACTCGGTCGTGCCGCGAGTGAAAATGATCTCGCGTTTGGACGCCGCATTGATAAAGCGGCGCACCTTCACGCGAGATTCTTCATAAGCCGCCGTTGCTGCCTCGCTCAGTCTATGGATACCGCGATGAACATTGGCGTTGTATTCGCGGTAGTAGCGATCCAGCGTTTCAATGACCGATGCCGGTTTCTGGCTCGTCGCGGCGTTATCCAGGTAGATCAGCGGAACGCCATCATGATGCTCCTGCTGGAGGATGGGAAAATCCTCACGAATGCGCGCGACATCGTATGCCATTGCGCACTAGTCCCTGATCGTGCTCTTGCCGACGATCTTGGCTTCCAGGCTGGCACGCAGACGGTCGCGCACACGTTCAAACGGAATGCGATCGAGCAGCTCCTCGAAAAATCCCTCTGTCACCATCAGCTCGGCATCTGCACGGGGAATCCCTCGGCTCATCAGATAGAAAACCGGCGCTTCCTCAAGCGTGCCAAAGGTGGCAGCATGCGTGCAGCGAACATCATCGGCTTCGATTTCAAGTCCGGGAATGGCATCCATCCGCGCATCCTCGCTCAGCACGAGATTGCGGCTCGCCTGGAACCCGTCAATCTTCTGCATCTTCGGCAGCGACTTGATCATCCCCTGCCAGACCGTGCGGGCAGTGTCTTTTGCCGCGCCCTTGAACAGCAGGTCACTCGTCGTCAGCGGCGCATTGTGCGTCTGCTGTGTATCCTGATCGTAGAGCTGATCGTGATCGGCGAAGAACATGCCGCTCACCCGCCCCATCGATCCCTGACCGTCAAGTTCGACTTCGATGAACTGTTTGACCAGCTTGCCGCCCATATTGCCGACGATCCAGTCAAGCTGACCATCTCGCCCAACGCGCGCGCGCTGATGGCTGAATTCGAACGTCTGCCGATTCCAGTCCTGCAATCCGACATAACGCAGATTGGCTCCATCGCCCACCAGCAGCTCGGTCGCCCCAATGAATGACGAATCCGCATTGCCAGCCGACGACAGGTAGTCTACCAGCAGGGTTGCCTGCGCATTTTCTTCCAGAGCAACCAGCATGTGCCCCATCGTTGCCCCGTCATGGCTGTTGAACATCACGACATGGAACGGCAGTTCCACCGCGACCCCTGCCGGAACATGCAGGAATACGCCATGCGTCCAAAGGGCAGCATGAAGCGCGGCGAACTTGCCTTCCGTCGGAAGCACAGCCTGGGTCATCAGGCGCGTCCGCACCAGGTCTTCGTGTTCACGGCACGCGGTGCGTAGATCAGCAAAGGTAACCCCCTGTGCGCGAACCGACTTATTCAGTTCAAAATGCACCAGCTTGCTGTCAACGAACACGATGAACCCGGCCTGCTCGCTGCCGATCAGCGGTTCCAGATTTGCCGCGGGAACAATCTCTTTCGTCGCGCCGTTGGGCGTGACCAGCCGGCTGGCTTCATCCCAGCGCACATGGCGATAATCAGTCCTGCGCCACGCCTCATCCGAGCGAGAGGGCATCGGCAGACGTTCGTAGATGTCCCATGC
>SZPD01000017.1 GCA_030263515.1 Anaerolineae bacterium CFX9
GCGTCACCGCCGCTGACTACGATGAGCGTTTTCACAAACGTGCCTATCACAGAGGGGTGAAAGTATGTGACAAGAAACGAAAAACCCGATACCATACACGATACCATAGGCACTAAACGCTCGCAACTTCCCTGTAAAACGTTTCATAAACAGAAAGACTGTAGGAACTAAGCAAATTAGATGAAAACGTCGCTGTCAAGCATATCGTCGGCGCCACAGAGTCGCAGTTCTGAGCAGGCAGTCATGGCATACGATCTGCTGACATTCGGCGAAGCGCTGGTGGAGATCATGCGCACCGGCATCGATCAGCCGCTGGATCAGCCGGGTCTGTTCGAGGGGCCATTTCCGAGCGGCGCGCCGTTTATCTTCACAGTGCAGGCTGCACGCCTCGGAGCAAAAGCCGCTTGTATCGGCGCGGTGGGTGATGACGCTTTCGGGCGCTGCATGCTGCGAGCGCTGGAACAGGATGGCGTGGATACCCGTGTCGTGCGCGTGCTGCCTGACTATGCCACTGGCGCAGCATTCATCGCCTATTCGAGCGACGGATCGCGTGATTTTGTCTTTCACCTGCGGCATGATGCGGCTGGGCAGCTTTCGCCAGATATGCTCGATCCCGCTATGTTTGAAGGGCTGCGATGTCTGCATCTGATGGGATCTTCCCTGAGCATGCACCGGGATGCGCTGGCACTGGGGCAGCGCGCGCTGGAACTGGCACGGGCGGCTGGCGCGCTGGTCAGTTTTGATCCGAATATCCGGCCGCAGCTTCTGCCCCCGGAACAGGCGCGTGAAGTTTTTGAGCCATTTGTGGACGCGGCAGATATCCTGATGCCCACGACGGAAGAATTGTGCCTGCTGGCGGATGCGCTGACCCCGTCGGAAGCGGCTCTCCGGCTGCTGACGGCGCGCCCCAGCCGCCTGATCGTTTCGACAACGGGCGCTGAAGGGTGCATCCTCTATTCCCTGAATGACGGCGAGCTGAATGCCCGCGCGATTCGTGCTTTTAGCGTGGATGTTGTTGATCCGACAGGGGCGGGCGATTGTTTTGATGCGGGTTTCCTCGTCCGCTGGCTGGCAGGCGATTCGCCCAGCGAGGCAGCACTGTTCGGGAATGCCTGCGGCGCGCTGGCATGCACAGCACGCGGGCCGATGGCCGGCGCTATGTCTGCCGCAGTGGTTACAGAGTTCATTCATCAGCACACAGGGAGCTGAAATATCATGCAAACACTCACGCCGGGGCGCTGGCGCGGGCTGCAAGCCACCTCAACAGCCGGGGACGTTTTCACCATTCTGGCTTTTGACCAGCGCGGAACCTACAAACGCATGCTGCCCGAAGGCACCAGCTATCAGAAGGCGGTGGAAGTCAAAGCGGAGATCGTGCGGGCACTTTCCGAACATGCCAGCGCCGTGCTGCTGGATGCGGAGTATGGCTTACAGTCTGCGCTGACGATGGCGCGCTCCAGCGGTCTGCTGATGTCGCTGGAAAAGAGCGGTTACAGCGGCGATTCGACGTATCGCAAGGTTGATTTCATCCCCGAATGGAATGTCGCCAAGATTCGCGCGATGGGCGCATCTGCTGTCAAGCTGCTGGCTTACTATCATCCGGGATCTGGCGCGCTGGCGGAGGAAATTGAGGGTGTGATCGCGGGAGTGGTTGCGGACTGCCATGCTCACGATATCCCGCTGTTCCTTGAACCGATGTCGTACAGTCTGGATGCCAGTGTCCCCAAGGAAAGCGCGGCCTTCGCAGAGGGCCGGGCAGAAGTCGTCCGCGAAACGGCGCGCCGGCTGGGAGCGCTCAAACCTGATGTGCTCAAGCTGGAATTCCCGATCGATGCGGCATACAACCAGGATCATGATGCATGGCGGGCTGCCTGCGAAGCGATCAGCAGCGCAACCGATGTGCCGTGGGTTCTGCTGAGTGCAGGCGTTGATTTCGAGACTTTTGAGAAGCAGACAGAAATCGCGTGCAGGGCAGGGGCGTCAGGCTGGCTGGCGGGGCGCGCGATCTGGAAGGAAGCGGTGACGATGGGGGATGCGGAACGCGCAGAATTTCTGCGTACGGAAGCCGTCACGCGCATGGAACGGCTGAATGTCATCAGCGCGCAGTATGCAAAGCCGTGGACGAAGCTTTACGGCATGCCGCAAGCATCTGAAAACTGGTATAAAGCGTATCTGGGTTAGTTGTCGGGCAGGAACACTGGGCTGTTACAACGCGCCTGAAGCCACATCACCTCGGAGAAGAGAACTCAGGAGAGAGTTCTCTTCTCTCATGAAGGTGCTGCGTTCAGTTTACGCATCGATAGAAGCCACTGCTTTCATATTCAGAAGAAGCTGAACTTCGGTCAGGAGCTGCGGCAGTTGTTCCTTGTAGAGGTACGACGATGCGCCCGCCTCAATGGACTGGCGTATGATTTCGGCCTCTGTGGCGCTGGAGAACATGATCACGGGCGTGAACCGGGTTGCCGGCTGGCTGCGAAGATAGTGCAGCAGCTCAATGCCTGTGCCATCCGGCAGATTCACGTCGAGAATGATCAGCTCCGCCTTCACCCGTGACAGGCTATCAATCGCCTGGGTGACCGAGACCGCGCCCACAGCCTTGTAACCTCTGCGCCGCAGCATCGAGTCGAGGATCAGGATGTAGTCCCGATCGTCTTCGACATACATCACGACAGGTGTCATGGGTAGTTCCCCTGATATACGGGTGGGTGTTACCTCAAAGCGCATCGCGTCCATTTAGTGAACCGTTACTGCTTCAGCAAACTCGGTTAAGGTATTCGCCTTGATCGAGCAAAGCCACGTTACCACTTCCATGCGGAACTCGAACTCTGCCAGCAGGTTGATATCACAGCGATTGAGAAGCTGCTCGCAGAAGGTGGGGTCGAGCAGAGCCTTGCCCATCATGGCGTCAATACGGCGCTGGTCGTCCTGGTTGAGCAGATAGCCCTGCCATGTCCGCTTCTTCGCCGGTGCTGGCAGCGATTCCTCTGCCCAGCGGCGGCGAGAATACATCGGCTCGCGGAGTGCCATTGAAAATCTCCTGGTTTGAACTCTGTTGCTGATCAACGGATGAAGGGTGTCGGAGATGGCTAAATGCCACCGACATCGGAACCACCGCCGATCGGGCCAGCAAACGCGGCGTCAGGCGAAGCGAGCGCGGCAATCAGCATGCCGGCAGCGATCAGGGCAGCGACGATCTTCGCGCGGCGGGGATCTTCCATGAGCCAAGCGTTGGTCTGAACAAAGTAAGCCTTCATGATGCACTCCTGTTTTATATAGATATTGCTTCTCAAAACGATGCCCGGAAGCATATCGGAGGGTGTGCAACAAAGTGCTTACCACGCGAGAACATGCACAATTTTGGGAATTGTGAAGGGGTTTCAGCGCCAATGCGGACGTGAAAAAATCCCGGTGATTCTGCCGGGATTCGAGAGGTGTCATCGGGTTGTGCTTCAGCGTCAGCCCATCAGGCGCTTTGCCCAGGCGACGATTTCCTTGGTCGGCTCGATCGCCAGTTCCTGCCGGAAGATATCCTGCATGTGCTTAAGGTGTGCGTAGATCTTCTGTCGTTCGCCGAGATTGGCATAGCAGGACATGATGGCGCGATGAACGTCTTCACGGAAATAATCCAGCTTCATCGCCTGCTTGAAGAAGTTGAGCGCCTGCCGGTAGTCTGAGCGCGCTTCGGCACAGTAACCGAGACCCATCACGCTGTCGAGGTAGGTTTCCCGCAGATGCTCACGGTGTGTCGTGATCCATTCTGCATCGAGCAGGGGCAGAAAATCACCCTGATACAGGTCAACCGCGCGGCGGAAGAGATCTTCTGTGCGCGCATCCCGTACAGACAGATTCAGCCCATGCTGAACCAGCCGGTCAAATTCACGCGCATCGCACCAGATATCCACATCCGGATTGATGCTGTAGAGTTCGTTGTTGTAAACGACGACGTTTTCGCCCAGCGCCTGGCGCAGCCGATAAAGCGTGGTGTGGAAATTGGAACGGACGCGCTCTACCGGGCTGTCAGGCCAGAAGCCCAGGCTGATCGTTTCGCGGCGCTGAGGTCCCATGAACAGCAGATAGAAGAACAGCTCACGGGCAGCCGTCGCACGCCATTCGCCGGGCAGCACGGGGACGCCATCGCGTTCGATCTTTTCCTTGCCGAGTGTCTGGATGCGCAGACTGTAAACATATTCCGAGCTGGTCTTTTCGTCCAGACGAATGATGACCGACTTGCGAAGCTGGCTCTCACGCAGTTTGGTCAGTCGTTCTGACAGCGCGCGATGCTTGCCGAGGTGCGCCAGCACATATCGATCCAGATCGGGGGTGTGGATGATCTCGGCGACCAGAGGCTGCATGTTGCCCTTGCTGCCCAATAGTTGAAGCGCGGCTGCGATCTGTGTTTCGGCGTAACGTCCATTTCCTTGCAGCAAGCCGATCTGCGCGCAGATTGCCAGCGCTTGTCCTGCTTCGGCGCTTGCCTGCTGGTCGATCAGCCGCTGCGCGAGGGACTCCATCTGCTCAAGGATGGCTCTTGTTGGCTCACGATAGGCATGTGCCGCGTAGAATGCCACTTCTGCGACGGTATTTTCCAGCGCCAGGCTGTGCGCTTTGGTGAGCAGGAGCGCTTCTTCTGCAAAGGCGATGGCGTCATCATAATTTCGCCGCCACCGATACAGAGTCGAGAGGCTCAGCAGAAGGTTGCTGCGCAGGCTGGGTTCGCGATTGCCGGCAAATGCCAGCGCACGATTGTAAAGCTGAAGCGCTTCCTCAAATGAACCGAGGTCGCGATGAAGATCACCTAAACTCCAGAGCAGATAGCTCTCGATGCGCCGGTTTTCCAGCGGAACGATGATGCTCAGCCCTTCCTGGAAAGCTGCAAATGCCTGTGGATAGTCTCCCTGCTGATGGTAATGATAGCCGAGGTCGTTGAGCGCATGGGTCAGCAGGGTGGGGCTGCCCAACGAACGCCGGATGGCGACGACTTCCTGAAGGCAGGCGGATGCCTGGTCGAATTTGCCCACGCGCATGTACACCAACTGCAGGTCCTGCAGCAGGTTGGAAAGCGCGTGTTTGTCACCGTACTGGCGGCTGAGTACCAGTGCCGATTCGAGCACGTTCAGCGCTTCTTCGGTCTTTCCCAGTCGGAAATAGGCGATTCCCAGGGTGCGAAGGGTTCGACCGCGCGCATTTTCGTCGTTGTATTCGGTTGCCAGCAGTTTTTCAGCCTGTGCAATGGCGGCGAGATAGTGCCCGCTGAGCACATAGATGCGTGTCCGCTGGAGCAGCACTTCAGACAGACGGGTGACGTTGCCGGACTGCGCAGCAAGCGCTTCGACCTGATCAAGCTGCCGGGATGCTGCGTCAAAATCGAAACGATCGATATAGATCGTTGCTGTGACATACAGGAAGCGTTCATCCGGCACGCCGGCGCTGATCAGCGCGTCGTTCCACTGAAGCAGGGTTTCCACACGTCCCTGCTCAAAGTAGGACTGGATGACAGTGGCTGCGGTTTCTGCTGCGCGCCGCGGCAGATTCGCCGCCATGAAGTGCTCGAAGGCATCTTCCATCTGGTTATGCTGGGCGAACCATTCAGCAGCCTTGACTTGCAGCTCAATGTAACGTTCCGGGTTGGTATCGTAGAAGCGCCGCTGAAGGAAGCTGCGGAATAACCCATGAAATGCCAGCCGCCCGGCATTGCGAGACAGGAACAGATTTTTGCGCAGCGCTTCCTCGATCAACTGCGATGCATTTCGCAGACCGAGGACGTTGGTCGCAATTTCCGGGTTCAGCCGCGAGACCAGCGATGCCGCCAGCAGGAACTCTCGCAGATGAGGGGGCTGCGAATTCAGCATATACTCGGCAAGCGAGTTGAAAAGCGCTTCGGGCCCGTTGCTGCCGCTCAGCAGCATCTCGGTGACTTCAAACGGCAGCGGCTGGAAAGCCAGCACCAGACCGGCAGGCCATCCTTCAAGACGGCGGATCAGTTCCTGCGCAGGCGGCTGATAGTCACCGTCTGTCAGGGCGGTCGATGCCAGTTGAGAAATCTCGTCATCCGTAAAGCGGAGTTCCTGCTGACCGATGGCCAGAATTTCACGCCGGGCAACCATTTCTGCAATCGGCAGCACGGGCAGCACACGGCTGAGCAGGACCAGATGGCATTTGGCAGGCAGCAGGGAGATCAGCGTCGTCAGCCACGTTTCGAAGCGTGGATCGCCGATCAGATAGTGGATGTCGTCGATGACGAGGAAGATATCCTGTTTGAGGACCAGCCTCAGCCCATTTGCCAGCGCCGCCGCCGACTCGATCGGTTCCGGCCGAACTGTACCGAATACGCTTTCCAAAAGCGGCAGGCGCTGCCGCATCAGGTTGGCAAACTGGGTGAAGAAAGTGGCGAAATCGCGGTCACGCTCTTCGATGGAATACCATACCGACTCAAGCGGGCTTTCCTGAAGGAACTGCCAGACAAGCGTCGTCTTGCCAAAACCCGGCGGGGCACATACCAGCGTGAGTTTGTGTTCTGATGCGGCTTCCAGTTTCTGTAAGAGCCGCTCTCGCTTGATTACGCTAGACATCCGGGTATCTCATAATCATTCAGTACGATATGCAATAGCAGAATAATTTAGGAGACCAAATTAACTCTAACAAGATTCTGACCTGAAATGGGTTTGAATATTTCAACCAATTACACACATCTTTATCTGTAAATGACGGTTTTCAGATAAGGGAACTGTATCACAGTCTCCAAACCATTTCATGATTCTCAGCCTGTCACGACAGAATTTACGTTTTTGATGAATTGGTGTGGATTATAGACGATCGTAAGGATTCTGCACAATGCATCAGGTCATTTGGATCTGAGTAATACGGACATTAAGCAGGCTGCTTGCAGAGGACATTATAGTGAAAGGGGCAGAACGGGGAACTCACGGTGTGCCTTCATCTCCGGGCGATCTGCTGCGCCGGGAAATATAGATGCGATCCATTCTGCGAAGCGGTTCATATCCCGGAGAGATCTTCTGCCGTGTGGCGGGAGCGCCGGGCCTCACATCCTGCCGTGGGGCGATGATGTCATCCCACTGAGGCGCATCAGGCGCAAGGTTGAGTCTCTCGGCAGATTTCCTGCGGCGCGAGACCAGCCAGCGCAGCACGGCATTATTCTGACACACGGTTTTATCAAGGTTGTTCATCTGACTGATGAGATTTGCGCCAGCGAAGCACAACAGCGCAAGGGCAGCTTTATCGATCAGCCGGGACAAATCATATGCGGGAAGGATGCCGAGGGCTGCCAGCGCGATCTCGCCACAGAGCAGGAGTGCAAGCAGCAGCAATATAAACGGGAGCATATGCCTGATCGTCCTTGTGCCACACGCAGGATGCAATATTACTGCAATTATGCAGCATTATAATGCGATTGTGGGGCAAATACGATAAACAGGCTTGTGGTATGTCTGCCATGCCGAACGCGGGGTTATTAACACGAACCCCCTGAGAGCAGGGGGTTTTTCGTGACTGGCGTCCAAGCCGCCCATAAGCCGCCTTCTGTATCCGGGGATCATCTCTCTTGCGCCGCGATTACTCACGGCGTCATGCGGCATACCCGGCGCTTTTTATGGGACGAGCAGCCCCAATGCGCCTGCTTTGCCTTGCTCCCGGTGGGGTTTGCCTGGCCGCAGACATTGCTGCCTGCGCCGGTGGTCTCTTACACCACCTTTTCACCCTCGCCATCTGGCTTTCGCCAGCGGCACTCTGTTCTCTGTGGCACTTTTCCGTCGGGTCACCCCGCCTGGCTGTTAGCCAGCACCGTGCTCTGTGGAGGGCGGACTTTCCTCGACACAGACCTGCTGCGCCGCGATCCCCTGTGCTGCTTGGACGCCGCTTCATTATACGTGACCACACAGCCCGCGTGCAGTCCCAGTCCGGCGGGCGTGGGGATGACGTGGGTTGAAGACGGCGAGCGCTGGCATTAGAATACCCCTATCGAAGGGGGATTAGCCGCGCTACTCCCCCGATTGCTTGCCGGTCATGGAACAAGGAGGAACATGGCAAGCGTTACCCGGTCGCGGGCGTCGAGGCCTCGCCTGAGCGATCGTCTTTCCAACTTCTGGCGAAGTTATTTCGCGCCCGGTGATCTTGTCACTTTACCGCTGGCTGTCATTCTGCTGCTGATGCCAGCATACTCCCTGATGGAGGCGGGTTGGGCGCTGGCTCCCAACACACTCATCCCAGTCGTGATCAGCAGCGTCGTGTTCGGCTTCGTGCTGGCGCGCAGCCAGTATAACGAACTGCTCGGTCTGCTCATCAGCACGCTCTATGGCGGCTGCGTCGTGCTGCTGCTGTCCGGGCTGTCGCTGGGTGTCGGCTGGGATGGGCTGTATCAGGCATTTTACCGCCTGCTGACGTGGCTGGCAGATGTGGTCAACAGCGGGATCAACCAGGATGATCTCGTCTTCACCATGCTGGTTTCCTCGCTGTTCTGGTCGCTGGGATACAACCTCGCCTGGCATCTTTTCCGCGTTGACCGCGTCTGGCGCGCTGTGATCCCGCCGGCGCTGATCCTGATCAGCAACAGCGTCTACTATACCGGCGATGCCAATCTTGAACCGTACCTGATCGCGTTTGTTTTTCTCGTCCTGCTGCTGATCGTGCGTTCAAACCTGGAAGCCCGTGAATGGGAATGGTACGTCAACGGGATCCGTGTTCCGCGCCGTTTACGCCGTCAGGTATTTGCTATCGGGACCGTTCTGGCGCTGATCGTGCTGGTGGCCGCGTGGATCGTACCGCGCAGCGATCTGGAGGATCGTCTGGAGCGTTTTCAGGAATTTCTTCAGGCGGAACCGCTCCAGCAGCTCACAGAATTCTGGAACCGTCTGTTTTCATCCGTCGAAACCCAGGGACCGACGACCAGCGATTACTACGGCGGCGACTCACTTCAGTTGGGTGGGGCGATCCGGCTGGGAGATGAAGTCGTCTTTCTCGTCAACACTGACAGCAGCAGGCGTTACTACTGGCGTTCGCGGGTGTACGATTTTTACGACGGCGGGCGCTGGACATCCGCCGCTGATACCCGCCTGACCGATCCGGAAGCTCCGCTGGAGATCACGCAGGAAAGCTTTGGCAGTGCGGCGCGCGTGCCCGTGGAGCAGGTTTTCACGATGGGGCTGAGCGCCTCGCGCCTCGTTTATACAGCGCCGCAGCCGCTCCGTGTTGATCTGCCGACGCGCACCGATCTGCGCTACGCGACTGACAGCAGTATGGTCATTTCGGTCATCCGGCCGCTGCGGGTTATCTATCAGGGGGATACCTACCGCGCCAGCAGTGCCATGAGCGAAGCCACAGGGGCACAGCTCAACGCCGCGGGCGAAAATTATCCGCAGTGGGTGCGCGATACCTACACCCCCTACATTCCATCCATCACCAGCCGCACGATCCAGTTGACCACGCAGATCATCGCACAGGCAGGCGCGGTCACGCCTTATGAAAAAGCACGGGCGATCGAATCCTGGCTGCGCTCGAACATGACTTACAATGAGGCGATTCCTCAGCCGCCGCTGGGACAGGACCCGGTGGACTGGTTCCTGTTCGACATTCAGCAGGGCTACTGTAACTATTACGCTTCGGCGATGGTCGTCATGCTGCGCAGTCAGGGGATTCCTGCGCGTATGGCGGCGGGCTTTGCACAGGGGAATTTTGATCCTTCCGAGAATGCCTTCGTCGTTCGCGAGCGGGATGCTCATACATGGGTAGAAGTCTATTTCCCCGGCTACGGCTGGATCGAATTTGAGCCGACTTCTGCTCAGGCTCCGATTTCACGCGGCGACGAACCAGTCGCTATCCCTGAAGCGCCCACGCCGACCCCGTCGCAGCCGCCGCCCACGCCCACGCCGACGGATACACCGACACCGGAACCAAGCCCAACGCCGCCGCCGCAGTCTGAGGCTACGCCGGATGCTCTGGAGCAGCAGTCGATTCCGCCGACCGTGACGCCGACTTACACGCCGTCCCCGACAGCGACGCCAGCCATCATCCCGACACAGCCGCCGCCTGTTCGTCCTCCGCCGAGAGATGCGCTGTCGCTGTTGATCCCGGCGATTGGTGCGGTAGTTGCCGTCATGCTGGCGATTCTGGCGCTTTTCCTGATCGGGCTGATCCTGTACTGGTGGTGGGAATGGCGCGGCATGCGCGGCTTAAGCCCCGTTTCGCGTGCCTACGCGCGTTTGATGCGTTATGTGCCGCTGATCGGTGTGCGCACCACACCGGAGCAGACACCCGAAGAACGACGCCAGCGGATCGTTCGCGTGATCCCGATCGCCGAGCCGCCCGTGAATGCCATCACCAGCCTCTACACGGCGGAGCGCTATGGCAGACCCACAGATGCGCCATCCGCGGATGAGTCCAGGCGCGAAGCTGCCGGGCGGGCATGGGAAGAGGCGCGCGGCTCGATCCTGAAGCGCTGGCTGCGCAAGCGTCTGTTGTTCTGGAAGCGTGATTGAACGACCGGTGAAATCAAAACCGGAGGAATGTCTCCTCCGGTTTTTTGTGGGTTCGATTAGTGCTCGTTGACGACGGTGAATACCATCGGCCGGCGCTTCGTCTCATTGTAGAGCAGTTTGCTGAGCGATTCCGTCAGCTTCTCGCGCCGCTTCCCGTTGCGGCTGGCGCGGGTGTTATGCATCACTTCGCTGACAGTTTCCCTGACATGGCTGAGCAGATCGTCGGCGTCCCGCAGATAGACGAACCCCCGTGAGATGATCTCCGGCTCGCCGATCAGCTTGCCGGTTTCGCTCTCCACGTTGACGACGACCATCATGAAGCCATCGCGCGCCAGTGTCTCGCGCTCGCGCATGACGGTGCGCCCGATATCGCCAATGCCGCTGCCATCGACGAAGACGTAGCCACCCGGCACACGCTCGCCGACGCGGACGCCATTCTTATCCACTTCCACCACGTAGCCGTTCTCGACCACGAAGATATGGTCGTTCGGGATGCCTGACGCATGGGCAAGGCGGGCGTGCGCCTTCAGATGGCGCAGTTCGCCGTGAACAGGCAGGAAATACTGCGGATTGAGCAGATTGATGAGAAGTTTCATCTCTTCCTGCGAGGCATGCCCGGAGACATGCACAGCCGCCAGAGGATCGTAGATCACATCTGCGCCGCGCTGGAACAGTTTGTTGATCGTGCGGCTGACCGTCTCTTCGTTGCCGGGAATTGTGTGCGCCGAAACGACGATCGTATCCCCCGGCATGACATCGAGAAACCGATGCTGCCCCGTCGCCAGACGCCCAAGCACCGCAGACGGTTCTCCCTGAGAGCCAGTTGCCATGATGACGAGCTGCTGGGGGGGAATGTGGCTGATGCGTGACAGATCGACGAGCAGCTCATCCGGGATGTTCAGATGCCCGGTTTTGCGAGCCGTTTTCACATTTTCGGTCATGCTGTGACCAGCGATCGCCAGCTTGCGGTTATAGCGCATCGCCAGGTCAGCCACCTGCTGGATGCGCGAGATGTGCGATGCAAAGGTGGCAACGATGATGCGGTCTTTGGCTTTCCGGAAGATGTCATCGAAGGCTTCATTGACGATGCTTTCGGAAGGCGTCCAGCCCGGTCGTTCTGCGTTGGTGCTGTCACCCATCAGCAGGACGACTCCCCGCTTGGAGAATTCCCCAAGCCGGGCATAGTCTGGTTTTCTGCCGTCGATCGGCGTGTTGTCAAACTTGTAATCGCCGCTGTGAACGACGATGCCAAACGGCGTATGAATGCCGAAGCCAACACAGTCCGGGATGCTGTGCGTCACCGCATAGCTTTCCAGCTTGAACGGGCCGATCTTGAGCGTGTCTCCGGCTTTGAACGTGTTGATCGTGGTGTGGCTGCTGAGACCTGCGCCCCGCAGCTTGACATCCAGCAGCACCGATGTCAGCGGCGTTGCGTAGATCGGTGTACCCTTGAAGGCGTCGATCACATACGAGACTGCGCCGATGTGGTCTTCATGCCCGTGGGTATAGACGATGCCATGAATCCTGAGGTCCTTGCGTTCCTGAAGATACCGGAAATCCGGGATGATCAGGTCAACTCCGAGCATATCATTGGCAGGGAACATCACGCCTGTATCGAGGATAAAGGCGTCGTCGCCGAGCTCGAAGACGGTCATGTTCTTACCGATCTCGCCAAGCCCGCCGAGGGGAACTATTCTGAGTTTTTTCGACATACGTGTTGGTATTGACCGCGGCTTGCGGCGCGCGGCAGTTATTCCTTTCTCACTTGACGTAAACTTCTAAACTTCGCTCACAAATAAGGGATTTAAAACAAAATCGAACGTGGGGAAGATATTTTTCGCGCCGCTCACAATGCATTATATCATAAAAACTTACGCGCAAGCGCCAGCCTACCATCCATCAAAACGATGGAGCGCGTCGATCACTTCTTCCTGCTCGCTGACCGTCAGCGAGTTGAACATCGGCAGGCGCAGGAGGCGATCGCTGATATCTTCCGTCACCGGGCACTGCCCCTTCACACCGCCGAACCGGATCCCCATTTCTGAAAGATGCAGCGGCAGGTAGTGAAAGACGGCGAGAATGCCCTGCGCTTTGAGATGGGCGATCAGCCGCTGCCGGACTTCGAGCGAGGGCAGCAGCAGATAGTACATATGAAACGGCTGCTCGCAGTATGCCGGGACGGTTGGCAGGATAACGCCGTGATCCCGCGCCCATGAGTGCAGGGAGTCGTGGTAGAGCGCCCAGATTTCGCCGCGCCGCGCCTGAATCGTCTCGCGCATCTCAAGCTGAGCGTACAGGAAGGCAGCCAGCACATCGGATGGCAGGTAGCTGCTGCCCATGTCTACCCAGGTATATTTGTCCACCATGCCGCGGAAGAAGCGGCTGCGGTTCGTGCCTTTTTCGCGGATGATCTCGGCGCGCTCGATCAGGCGTTCGTCATTGATCAGCAAAGCGCCGCCTTCGCCGCAGGTGAAATTCTTCGTCTCATGGAAGCTCTGCGTCGCCAGTGCGCCGAATGTGCCCAGATAGCGACCTCTGTATTTGCCGAATAAGCCGTGCGCATTGTCCTCGACCACAGCGATCCCGTGCGCCTCGGCGAGCGACAAAATCGCGTCCATCTCACAGCCGACGCCCGCATAATGTACCGGCACGATCGCGCGCGTGCGCTCTGTGACCAGATCGGGAAGCTGACGCTCATCCATGTTGAGCGTGTCCGGTCGGATATCTGCAAAGACGGGGGTGACGCCGCGCAGGATGAAAGCGTTCACCGTCGAGACGAACGTGAATGACGGCACGATCACTTCATCACCGGGCTGGAGGTCGAGCAGCAGCGCAGACATCTCCAGCGCATGCGTGCAGGACGGGGTCAGCAGCGCCTTCGGCACGCCGAGCAGGCTTTCCAGCAGAGCATGGCACTTGCGCGTGAACGACGCATCACCAGAGATCTGCCCGCTGTGTACGGCATCGGCGATATACGTCAGCTCGCTCCCCGTGAGCGTCGGCTTGTTGAACGGAATCCGGTAATTCGTCACGCCGTTTTCCTCATCGCCCCAGTGTCATCGACAGACTGTTGAGAATCGTCCACGCATCGGCCGGCGGATCCTGTCCTAACTGAACGCGCCTGATCAGCAGCGCGCCATCACCAGTCAGCACGACGACGCCTTCGCCTTCACGCACTTCCACGATGCGCCCCGGAATCCGCCCTGCGTAGCGGGGAAAGCCATCGATGCGCTGTGCGGACCAGATCGTCAGCCGTACCCCTTGCAGGGTTGTGAATGCACCCGGATAGGGTGCGGTCACGGCGCGGATCAGATTGTAAATCTCAGCCGTAGAAGCAGACCATGCGATCTGGTTATCTTCCGGCAGCCGCTTGCAGGTATATGTTGCCTGTCGTTCATCCTGAGGGGTGCGCGGCGCGCTGCCAGCCAGCAAGTTCGGCAGGTGATCTTCAAGCACGCGCAGATAACTCTGAGTCACGCGCTCGATCACCTCAGCGATGGTGTCGTGGTCCCCGATCGGAATTCGTTCCTGGGCGATGATGGGCCCGCTGTCCACACCTTCGGCGATCTCGAACAGCGTCACGCCGGTTTCGCGCTCGCCATTGAGGATCGCCCAGACGGTGGGCGCGAAGCCACGATAACGGGGCAGGGGTGAATCGTGGAAGACATAACATCCCAGACGCGCCCGACGATAGATTTCTTTCGGGATCAGATAGCGCCAGCTCACACACAGGATCAGATCAACCGGCGTCGCATTCCAGAAGGCATCCCATTTTGCCGCGCCGACCTGCCGCGTCTCATGAAATTCTGCCCCGTGAGCAAGCGCCAGGCTGCGGATGTCGTCCAGATAGGGTGGCTCATGCTCTGTCTCGCGGAAGCTGAAGACAACCAGTTCCGCATCAGCTTGGAGCGCGATCAGTTTTTCAAGGACGCGGAGTCCCCGCCGCGTGGCACACATCAGGGCGATACGCATGTCTTCATTCGTCCTTTTGTGGTTCAGTCATCGAGCGCACGGTGTAGATCGGGCGATCCATGGTACGGAAGTGTATCCGGGCGATATATTCGCCGATCACGCCCAGCGCGAACAACTGCGCGCCGCTGAAGATGGCGATTGTGGATGCCAGGAAGGCAAAACCGGGTACGACGATGCCGAACAGGAGCGCCCGGCCGACCACATACACCAGCACGAGAAAACCGAACAGCGCGAACAGGATCCCCATGTAGCTGGCAAGCTGAAGCGGAAGCACGCTGAAACCGGTGATCATGTTGAGCGCATGCGTGATCAGTTTGCGCAGCGTATAGGTGGACTGCCCATATCGGCGTGCCTGATGCGGAACCCGCACCGCTTTGAAGCGCCGTGTGCCCCATGTCAGCAGTACGTCGATCGACACGTAGGGACTGGAGAAATGGGCAAAGGCATCCCTCAGCATCGTGCGGAAAGCGCGGAAAGCGCTCACACTGCGGGCATTCTCGACACCCATGCTGCCCTGAAGCATGAGCTTGGTCACCTGGGAAGCCAGATCGCGCAGCAGCCCGTGCTGCTCACGTTCTGGCGCGCCGTAAACCACATCCGTTTTTTCGTCGAGCGCGGCGAGCAGCGTCGCGATTTCGCTGGGGGGATGCTGAAGATCATCGTCCATGGTGACGATTACATCGTAACGAGCCAGCCGGATACCGCAGAGCAGGGCATTATGCTGCCCGTAGTTGCGCATCAGCGCAATACCGCGAATGAAGGGATACTGCTGGGAAAGCTGTTCGATCGTGCGCCAGCTTTCATCCGGGCTGCCGTCATCGATCAGCAGCACTTCAAACTGATCGGCGATGTGTGGCAGAGTCTCCGCCAGCGCCGTCGCCAGTTCAGGCAGGCTGTCAGCGCTGCGATAGACCGGTATAACGACCGAGAGTGAGTGCTTCAACGGTGGCTTGCCTCTGTCACCCGCATGGCGTGTTCCTGCCCGGTCAGATGGACGGCGCTAGACCTGGAGGTAGCGGACGCGCAGCGCCTGGTGAACATCATTGACGACCCTGAGCACGGCATCGGGATTAAAGCTGCCCGGTGTGCCCCCGGCTTCGATGAATGCGTTGCGCAGAATTTTCCCCCAGTTGCCTGTGCTGCGCAGCTTCGGATCGGCAATGTACTCGTGGATCGTCTGCGCTTCGACGCCGCTTGGCGGTTCGAGCATGCGGCAAAGGCTGGTATAGACCTCATCGATATCCCGTGGCATGACTTCAGAAATATCCGCCAGCGCCCGGTGCATGAAGCGCCGCTTCAGCTCATAAAATTCGCTCAGGCGCATTTCTGTTCCGGCAGCCGTGGTGATCGTGACATCTGTTCCCTGCCGGTCAGACAGGTCATGCATGCGGCTGAACGTCTCATGGTCGAGCGGACCGAGGATCGCCCACATCGTCTTGTCGTTGTACATCGGTTCCAGGTCGCAGCCATACTTGCGGAAGTACGACTCGATCACCGCATGGCTGAATTCAAAATCGGTCAGCACAGCCGCCATCCGCGAGGCGCTGATCTGCGTCGGCATTCCCGTGCTTTCGACGGTGCATACCCGTTTGCTGGTGGTCAGGTCAGGGCGCACACGACCGATCGGGTTGTGCATGACTGATACCGGCAGTCCCAGTCCGTCGTCATACAGCATGGCGCGGCCGACCGCGTTGGCGCGTTCCAGCGCCAGCAGCGCCGCATATTTCTCCAGTCCGTCCGGCATGAGGTGTGGGCTGAGCGGCATATCGAGATAGCGTCCCGTGACGGTGGCGGCGCGAACGTACTCGCGCACATCGAGCAGTTCAGCATCGCATGTGCCGTTGACGAACGGGCAGCCCTTGAGTACTGCCGCGTTGGCGATGGCGGTGGCGCTCTTGAGCATGGTGTGGAACGTCAGCAGCCCCAGCGCCTCAGACCTCCCGGCAAGATCGATGTGAATGTGGCAGCCCTGAATGCGGAACATCTGCACGTAATGGCAGTTGGCCGGGTCGATATGATAGCGCGCCTGTCGTTCAGCGAGGCGTTGTGCGTATTCCGGGAAGAGTCCGTTGACCTCCAGCATCAGATCGACGGCCGTGGCCACCTTCGGATGGTCGGTCATCCGAAAGTCGGACTCGGTGGGGTAGCATGAAAAGATCGCGGTGATCAGCCCTGTATCATCGCTCGACGCCGCCAGCGCCGTCATAATGCCGTTCAGGGCGCTGCGCGTCTTGTGATAGCCGACGCTCGGCGCGATATGCGCTTCCACCTGATACTGGCACGCTTCGCGATCCAGCCGGGGATAGATGCCGATTCGCAGCGCATGCGTGTGGAAGGCGTTCATGTACGCCTGCATTTCCTCTTCGTTGGGCGAGTGACCATCAGGATGCACCATCCCCAGCTCGATCTCTGCGCCCAGCACCCGCATCCGCGTGACCGGGTCTTCGGTCTCGTGAATGTTGGTGTGGTTGACACTCGGATTCAGGTTGTAGGGCATGATGCTCTCGCGCAGGGTGTGGCCACTGCGATAGCGGCTGCTCACGGCGCTTCCGAGGATATATTTCCGCCCGCCAGACTCTCCAAGCAGGATGTTGGCGCTTTCAGGATTCTCAAGGGGGAAATAACTGGTGACAGGGACCTGCGCCGCTTCGGAAAGCACGTCGAGCGGGATGTCTTCAGACGCATGATCCTCGGCAAGCTCACCAAGAGCGCGGTTAAAGTGCCGCCTCTGGCGCTCCAGTTCCTGCCAGGGAAGGTCAGCGCTGAAAGCAACCAGAGTCTCATTGGTGGGAAGTTTTTGTGCCGGTGTCATCGTCACATGTCCAGACGAGTTATTGGTCTCAGTTGGCAGGTGGCGATAATTCTCTCGCACTCCGCTCAATCCGACAAGTCGAAAATCCGGTTGTTGTGCCACTGCGTGACGAAAGTATGCCCGAATCGCTTTTGCTTTCCCCCTGTTTTTCGTGTATGTTATGAGCGTAGTCTGTGCCTGCCATTCTGCACCGCCGATCCCGACGCTTAACGGAGCGAGCGAATGTCCACAACCATCTGGCCACTGCCACAAATCGAGATTCAGAATCTGACCAGCATTCGCGAGCCACGCTATACCGCGCTGCTGACCGGTGAACGTTCGTGGGGCGCAGTCAGTTCTCTGCTTGAGCTGCCGGGGCTGATGGTGCAGGCTGAGCCGACGCGCGTCGATGTCGAATATCTGCAATCGCTGGCAAATTCCCTGCCAGATGAAGTGGAAGTGATCTACGGTGTCGGTGGCGGTCTGGTCTGTGATGTTGCCAAGTATCTGGGCTGGACGAAGAGCAAGCCCGTCGTCCTGATCCCGACCGCGCTCAGCAACGACGGCCCTTTCACGGCATTGGTGGCAGCTCGCAAGGGCGGAACGGTGCACTATGTCACGACCGGGCCGGCATCACAGATCATCATCGATTGGGATGTCATCCGCACAGCGCCGCCGCGGGTGCGCGGCTCAGCAATCAGCGAGCTGCTCACGATCACGACGGGCATCCTCGACTGGAAGTTCGCGGCAGAGCGCAACAAAAATACCGAACTCGAACGCTTCCAGCCGTGGGCGGCGGGGATCATGGCGGGCATCGCGCAGCAGGCGTTTAAAATTGCCCGCAGTGTTGGCAGCGGCACAGTTGATGCGCTGCGCAATCTGCTGGATCTGATCTGCATGGAAGTTCAACTGACCAACCAGATCGGTCACAACCGGCCGCAGGAAGGCAGCGAGCAGTTCTTCGCCTATGCGATTGAGGCCAAGCTCAAGCCGGAGCGGCCATTTCCCTATGCGGATCTGGTTGGGCCGGGGATTCTGGTGGCGGCGGCGCTGCACGGGCAGAACGTCGCTCCCATTCGTGATACGCTGCAATCGGCGGGTGTTCGCCTCAATCAGCTCGCGCCAGAAGAGATCGAGGATACGATCAAGACTCTGCCCCAGTATGTCGTCAAGCATAAGCTGCCGTACAGCATTCTGAACGAAACGGAAATGACCGCTGAGCGCGTCGCCGAGATCATGCAGCAGACAGGGCTGGGAGTCACGTCTGGCTGAACGGCATTTCCGCATGCCATCACACACAACATGGAAAAACCACGCTGATGAGGCGTGGTTTTCGTTTTTTGGGGGGGACGTATCTGTATTCAGGCTAATAAATCTGCGTGGAACGCCCGCGCGCGATTCTGTTGAGCAGGTCAAACCAGAAAGGCGCTCCCTGAGAGATGGCAACGATCGTGACCAGCCACCCAAGAATTTTGGCGACCAGAATGCCCATCCAGTCCGGGTTGTTGCCGGGCAGCAGGTTCCACAGATTGCGCGTTTCGGTGCACGGATCGGGAATAAGGTCTGTCTGTGGGCAGCCTGCCGCGATCTCAATGTAATCCCAGCCGACGGGCAGGCGCAGATTGAGCAGTGAGAAGAGCGAATCGGAGACGGTACGGACCTGATTGAAGGTATCGCCGATCGCTTCTGCCCGTGGATCAGCCGCCTGCGCATTCGCATCAAAGGTTCCCTGGGTGTCTGGCGCAAACTGAAGCGCTTCCTGTGACTGCTGAAGCTGCTGCTGAAGCCTGCCGCTGTCGATCGACTGCTGCGCCGTCGCTGCGATCGCGGCGCGCAGGGCAGGGTCATCCCACAGGCTGCGTGCCAGGTAGAGCGAGTCGATATTGAATGTCACCGTGAGCAGCATCCCCACCAGCAGCGACAGAATTCCCAGCCGCCGCCGGTAAAGCTCGCTGAGCTGATCCATGCGTGCATTGAACCAGAACTCGATCTTCGCCTCTGCTTCTTCCAGCGACCGGGCAGATGCCAGCAGGGTTTCCATCGCCTTGCGGAAGGTTGTATCTTCGATGTAGCGGATGCCCTCCAGCAGCGGGATCAGCCGGCTTTTTTCATTGTTCGCCTGCAAATCCTGACGCATCTGTTCCACGCGAGAGAGCGCGTTGACCATCGCGCCCCGATCCCGTGGGTCAGCCAGCTTTCCGATCGCGTTGCGAAATTCGACGACCCCGATGCCGGAGCCTTGCAACTGACGCAGCATCTCGCGCATCTGCGCCTTCTCGGAGCCGGACAGCGAGGTCTCGATTACCCGTTCCAATGGTGCGTACAGGTCAATGGCAGCGTTGGCGCTCAGGATGTCGAGCAGCGCCTGCGAGAAAAGCTCGGCCGGGATCCAGTTGATGCGTTTGGGCTGGCTTTCGACTGTGGCCTGCTCTGCCGTCTGGGCGCTGATCACGTCGCTCGGCTGCACCTGCGGAGGGATGAGCCGAATCAGCGGATGCGCCATCAGTTTGAGCCGCACGACAGGATCGGTGATCAGGTCTTCCAGCCCGGCTTTCAGGTGACGTGCGCGGGTATTGAGTGTGCTGGTGATGACGGTATTGATCTGCGTGACGATGATGCTGGCCAGGCTGAACACGAAAATCAGCCCGATGATGACTTCAATTATTGCCGAATTGAGCATCGACGCTTCCCTCACGTAGCGTTGAAATGCGGGCGGTTCACCCGACCATCGCTCTCAGTGTACCATGTTTCCCTGACCGATGCAGAACGTGTTATAATCTCGCCCCGCTGCATGAGACCCGACGACGACTGTATGGATGAAAATATTTTGTGTCCGGTCGTCCTGCGCTTCTCTGCGGCGGAAATTTACGCCTCTGCATGAAGGTTCCGAGTTACACTGAAAGCCTGTAGACGCTCAGTTAAACCATTGTGGAAAACCATGTCTGATCAGAATAACGCCGCCAAAGTCATGCTTGTTGATGACGACTGGATGAACCGGGACCTGATGGGGATCATCCTGCGACGGGCTGGCTTTGACCCGGTTGCCGCGCACAGCGGTGAAGATGCGCTGGAGCTGGCGATCGATGAGCAGCCGGCGGTAGTGCTGTGCGATGTCATGATGGAAGGCATGAGCGGTTATGACGTGTGCCAGCAGTTCAAGGCGAACCCACAGACGGCGCACATCCCGTTTGCCATCCTGACCTCGTTTGAGAATCCGGAGGCGCGTCAGAAGGCGATCGACTCCGGCGCTGATGACTTCATCACCAAGCTGATCGAGCCGGAAGTGCTGATCAGCCGCGTCCGCGCCCTGCTTTCCTGACTGACGATCACCCCGCGATTCCCGTTCGCGATCTGGAATTCAACCCGCCCTTGATGTACAACAAAACTGTCATCATGGTTATGCAGGGTAGTGCATGGGGCTGAACTCGTTTCGTTCGCGCCCGTCACGGCGGGGCGGTGGGGGGCCGCCAGCATGGCTGATCGTCCTGATTGCCGGTGCGCTGGTCTTTGGCGGCTTCTATCTGTTCCAGGGCTTCCAGACATTTATACGCACAGGCGGGCTGGGAGTGGTTGAGGCGACACAGCGTGCAGTCGTGGTCAGCAGCGCGACGGCTGTGCGCGTGCCGACGCGCAGTGATGCTGTGATGACACTGCGCCCTACCGCGACGCCGATTCCGGAATGCATGGATTTTCGGGTCACCGCTGCCAACGCTGTGGTGCGTCAGTCACCAAGCTTTAACGGCGCGACGGTGACGGGTTATCCTGCCGGGACGATCGTGTGCGTCCTGTCTCATGAGGGCGAATGGTATGCCATCGACACCGATCGGCAAACCCGCCGTCCGGAGCTTGCCTACATGCATGAAAGCGTGATCGAGCCAGTCAACCCGACGCCAACGCCGACGCGCACCTATACGCCGCTGCCAACGGTGACCGAACTGCCGACACTGACGCCTTCGCCAACGTCGTCGCCGGAACCGACGATCGAGCCATCAGAGACGGCGGTTGATGCGCGGAGCACACTTCCGCCCGCGGGAAGCGGCTAGAACTGCAACACGTAACATCGGGTAGAAACTGACAGACTTATAAATAATGTGGATAAAACGTATTCGTCAGCACCTAACGCCTTTTGCGGTGATTGTGACGGCATGCCTTGTGCTTGCCGCTGTCCTGTTTTTCGACCTCATCCCGTTCCTTCGCGGAGGCTATGGCTGGCAGTGGCCGTTTGAGCGCGTCCCGCTGCTTTCTGTGCTGCCGCTTCTGCTGATTTTGGCGGTTTACCTGGCTGCTGCATGGCTGCTGCGAAGGCGGAGTATCCGCTGGCTGATCCTTTGGGTGATGGTTGGCGTGGCTGCGGTCTCGTGGGGGAGCCTGCGGCTGCGCGCTGACGATCCGTTCGCGGAAATGGTCGCGCGCACTATGTCTCCCCATGCCACCGGCACGCATGCGCTTGCCGCAGACCTGCCGCTGGAAGATCCGGGCTGGCGAGAATGGACGACAGTCATGCAGCGCTATGACGGGCGCATTGCCCACGTCACGCTGGCCCCGCCTGCTCTCCCCCTGTTGTATGCCGCCTTGTTTCAACTGCTCGATCGAATGCCGACCGCTGCGCAGGCGCTCCAGCAGCCGCTCATCACCTATCAGTGCAGGCAGTATCAGTTTCTGACGTATACGCCATCGGAGTGGGGCGCGGTCTGGCTGGGACTCCTGATGCCGTTCTGGGCTGCGCTGGGTGTGATTCCGCTTGCCGCCGTGGCGCGCCGTTTCATGGGCGAATCGGCGCTGCGGCTGGCGCTGATCGCATTCCCGCTCATTCCATCGCTGACCTTGTTCGCGGGGACATGGAACACGCTCTATCCGCTGATGAGCCTCGCCGCATTTTTAGCTCTCCAGAAAACGCTCGATCGCGGGCATGCTGGCTGGGGTGTGCTGGCGGGTGTCCTGTCCGGGCTGTGGGTTTTTGTGAATTTTGCTTTTGTCCCGCTCCTCCTGTTCTTCGGGGTCTATACGCTGGTGCACTGGTATTTCTCTGTGCCGAGAGGGTCGTTCCTCAAGCCTGTCATGACCGGGGTATGGTTCGGAGTCGGGCTGGTGCTGCCGTGGATCGTGTATCTGCTTTTCACCGGGCAGACCATCTTCTCTCTGCTCAGCGTGTCGATGGATCAGCATCTGGCGCTCGAACGTGATTTCCTGCCCTGGCTCTGGCTGCATTTCTGGGACTGGGCGCTCTGGACTGGTCTGCCGCTGATCGGGCTGTGGCTGCTGGCGCTCTTGCGCTGGCGTGGCAAGCCCACTCCGCCGACGCTGGCGCTGGCGCTGCTGATCACGCTCGTGATCCTGCTCATCACCAACGTCGCTCGTGGGGAAACAGGCAGAGTCTGGCTCTTGTTTGCGCCGTTTGCGCTCATCGCCGCTTTCGACGCGGTAGAGCGGATCCGCCCCTCTTGGCGTCAGATTGCCGCGCTGTTCGGCGTGC
>SZPD01000018.1 GCA_030263515.1 Anaerolineae bacterium CFX9
AGACGCAGGTCAGGGAGATCGTCGATACCGATTTCTTCAACGATCTCCAGGCGAAGGCCCGGCAGCTCCGTTCCGAGCGGGAAGAGTGAGGTGAGATGAGATGACAGTCGTAACCCAGGAGCAGAAAGGCAAAGCGATTGACGAGACCGGACACGATCTTGTTGACGAGCTGATCGCGCAGATTCGTGAACTCTCAGACGCAGATCTGAGACTATTGGTGCAGATCGTAAAGCGGCTGACTCGTCCTTCAGGGCTGCCCGGCAGGCTGGTGGTAGATGCCGCAGCGAAGGCAGCGTTCGCTCGTGAAGACCTTGCTGAGATCGCTACAACCATCGCCGAGGTCCACGAAGTGCCTGATGACCATGCAAAGGAAGTGACGTTTGACTGAGCGGCAGAGTCTGCTGATGGACACTGTGGCTGCTATCGCGCTTCTCAATCAGGACGCGGCAGCGTTGGAAATGGTGAAATCATCCGAGGTTTTTCTCTCCTGTATCGTGGTGGGCGAGCTTCAGTTTGGCGCAGAAAATTCTACCCGGAGAGAACAAAATCTGGCGAAACTCGCGCAATTTCTTGAAGGGCAGGTGATCTTGCCTGTAGACCGGCTCACCAGCACTTACTACGGGTATATCAAGCGTCTGCTCAAGCAGAAAGGACGCATGATACCTGCCAACGACATCTGGATCGCAGCAACAGCCGTTCAATACGATCTGACGCTGATGTCTCAGGATGCACATTTCAACGCAGTTGACGGGCTGGCTGTAAGTATATGGCAGCCGTCCACGGAGTAATCGATGAACTCACGTAACCGCAATCGCACCTTCACCAACCGCCGCTACCTTGATGCCATCGAGGATCATGTCGTCATCTTTGACGGTGCGATGGGAACCAACGTCCAGCGCTACAGGCTGACGGCAGATGACTTCGGCGGCGAACAGTACAACGGACTGAACGACTATCTGGTCATCACGCGGCCTGATGTGATCGAGGAAATTCACGCTTCGTTCCTGTCCGTCGGCAGTGAAGTGGTCGAGACGGACACCTTCCGCAGCAACCCGATCACGCTGGCAGAGTTCAACCTTCAGGATCGCACCGAGGAGATCAACCGGGCGGCGGCGGCGCTGGCGCGGCGCGTCTGCGACCGGTTCGAGCGCGAGACGGGTATCCCGCGCTTTGTCGCGGGCAGCATGGGACCCACGGGCAAACTGCCCAGCGGCAATGATCCTGATCTCTCGAACGTCACATTTGAAGAACTGGCGCACGTCTTCTATCGCCAGGCGCGCGGGCTGGTCGAAGGCGGCGCTGATCTGCTGCTGCTGGAAACCAGCCAGGATATCCTCGAAGTCAAAGCGGCCATCTGGGGCATCAACCAGTATTTTGAAGACGCCGGTGTGCGCATCCCGCTCCAGGCGCAGATCACGCTCGATACGTCCGGCAGGATGCTGTTCGGCACAGATATCGCCAGCGCGCTGACGACGCTGGAAGCGCTGCCGATCGACGTGATCGGCATCAACTGCTCGACCGGACCGGACTACATGCGCGAGCCGATCCGCTACCTGGTGGAGCACAGCCCGCTGCCGATCAGCGTGCTGCCCAATGCCGGGCTGCCGATCAATGTCGATGGCGAAGCTGTCTACCCGATGGAGCCGGAACCCTTCAGCGAGATGGTCGCCGAATTTGCTCGCTGGGGCGTCAACGCGGTCGGTGGATGCTGCGGCACGCATGCGGAACATCTCGATCAGATCTATCGCAAGGTGAACGGTCATTCGTATCAGGACGAACTCGAAAAACGCGCCAGCCGGCGCGCGCCAGCCGGGCGGGAAGTCGATTTCCAGCCCAGTGTCTCCAGCAACATGCGCGCAACGCCGCTGGTTTTCAATCCAGGCCCCACGATGATCGGCGAGCGTGTCAACACCCAGGGCAGCCGCAAAGTCAAGCAGCTTCTGCTGGATGATGACTACGACGGGGTGATCCCGATCGCGGTGCAGCAGGTCGAAAGCGGCGCGCATATGCTCGACGTGTGCGTCGCGCTGACCGAGCGAGCCGATGAAGCGCTGCAAATGCGGACGCTCGTCAAAAAGCTCTCGATGGCTGTCGAGACGCCGCTGATCATCGACGTGACCGATGTCGAGGTCGCCGAGGCGGCGCTGTCGGTCTATCCCGGCCGCGGCGTGATCAACGGCAACAACCTGGAAAACGGGCGCGAACGTATCGACAAGGTGATGCCCGTCGCCCGGAAATATGGCGCGGCTGTTCTCTCGATGACGATCGATGAAGAGGGCATGGCGCATACCCGCGAGAAGAAACTGGCCATCGCGCAGCGCATCCATGATATTGCAGTCAATGAATATGGGATGCTGCCGCACGACCTGATCTTCGACACGCTGACTTTTCCGCTCACGACCGGGCAGGAAGAACTGCGCAATGACGCCATCGAAACGATTGAGGGCATCCGCCTGATCAAGCAGAACCTGCCCGGCGTGATGACCGCGCTCGGCGTCAGCAACGTCTCTTTTGGTGTGCGCCCGGCAGCGCGCGGAGTCCTCAACAGCGTGTTTCTGTACCACGCGGTACAGGCTGGGCTGGATATGGCGATCGTCAACCCGGCGCATATCACCCCCTATGCCGAAATTCCGGAAGATCAGCGCCGGCTCGCCAATGACCTGATCTTCAACAGCGATCCGGATGCCCTGCCGCGTTTCATCCAGTACTTCGAGGAAAACGAAGTCCGTCTGGGCGGCGTCGAGCAGGAAGACCCGACAGCCAGCATGACGCCGGAAGAAGCCATCCACTGGCAGATCGTCCACCGCAAGAAGGACGGTGTTGAGGCGCTGATCGATGCCTGCCTGAAGAATCAGGACGCGGTCGGCGTGCTGAACAATGTGCTGCTGCCCGCCATGAAGGAAGTCGGCGACAAGTTCGGCGCGGGCGAGCTGATCCTGCCGTTCGTGCTTCAGAGCGCTGAAGTCATGAAGAAAACTGTCGCCTACCTTGAAAAGTTCATGGACAAGGTGGAAGGGGTGACCAAGGGCACGGTCGTGCTGGCGACAGTTTACGGCGACGTGCACGACATCGGCAAAAATCTGGTCAAGACGATCCTGAGCAATAACGGCTATACCGTGCATGACCTCGGCAAACAGGTTCCGGTCAACACGATTGTGGAGAAGGCCCAGGAATACAACGCCGACGCCATCGGTCTGAGCGCGCTATTGGTCAGCACCAGCAAACAGATGCCACTGGTCGTCAATGAGCTGGCGCGCCGCGGTCTGAGCTATCCCGTCCTGATCGGCGGCGCGGCGATCAACCGCAAATTCGGGCGGCGCATCCTGTTTCTGGAAGGCACGGAAGAACCCTATGCGCCCGGCGTCTTCTACTGCAAGGACGCTTTTGAAGGGCTGGCAGTGATGGACAAGCTCAGCGCCGTAGATGAGCGCGAGGCGTTCGTCGAGCAGATCAGGCGCGAGGCTTACGCCGAGATGGATAAGCCCGTGCCGGTTCGCCGCGCCCGGTCGGTGGGAGAGCGCACCGTTGCGCCAGCGCCGAGCCTGCCTGTGCCGCCGTTCTACGGCGCTCGCACGATCAGCTACATGCCGCTCGAAATCGTCCTCAAGTACCTGCACAAGCCAGAGCTGTATCGTCTGTCGTGGGGGGCAGGCAACACACACGGCGACGACTGGAAAAAGCTTGAGGCGGAGTTTGAAGCCCGCCTGGATCGGATGAGCCGCGAAGCCCTGCGCGACAAATCGCTGATGCCGCAGGCAGTTTACGGCTACTTCCCGGTCAACAGCGAGGGCGACGACCTGATCATCTACGATCCCGCTCCTTTTCAGCACGCATTGGAAGGGCGCAACGGGGCGATGCCGGAAAAGATTGAGATCGCGCGCTTCAGCTTCCCACGCCAGCCGTTTGGCGATTACCTGTGCATCAGCGATTACTACGCGCCGGTGGACAGCGGCCTGACGGACAGCGTTGCGCTGCAAATCGTCACAGTGGGCGCGCCAGCCACCGCCCGGTTTGATGCTCTCCAGGCGGCGGATAACTACAGCGAAGCCTACTTCTTCCACGGGCTGGCGGTGCAGGCGGCGGAAGCGACGGCAGTCTACGTCCACAAGCAGGTTGTCAACAAGGGCTGGAAGATCCCCGAAACCCAGGGCAAACGCTATAGCTGGGGATACCCCGCCTGTCCTGATCTGAACGATCACGCGACTGTGCTGCGCCTGCTGCCCGCTGCGTCATCCGAGCTGGGGCTGACGCTGTCACCTTCATTCCAGTGGATACCCGAACAGAGCACCGCGGCGATTGTCACCCATCACCCGGATGCGAAGTACTTCAGCGTTGGCGTGGATCGCGTGCAGCAGATCGAGGAAGCCTGAACATGCCCGCATCCCGCCGCCGCTATACACCGGAAGAAATCGCCTACATTCAGGCGATGCCGAAAGTTGAACTGCACGTGCATCTTGAAGGCTCTATGCCGCCGGAACTGCTGCTGACGCTGTCCGGGAAATATGCCCAGACGCTGCCAGCGCGCGATGTGGACGGGCTGCGCGAATGGTTCACGTTCCGCGATTTTCCGCATTTCGTCGAAATCTATATCGCCATCGCCAACACGCTCAGGACGCCAGACGATCTCGAACTGCTGACGCGCGCCTTCCTGAAGGATCGCGCCGCGCAGAACATCGTCTACAGCGAGGTCACCTACACCGCCTACACACAGACGCAGCGGCACGGCATTCCGCTGGATGAGCAGCTCGACGCGATCAACCGCGCCCGCGCCTGGGGGGAAGCTGAACTGGGCGTCAGCATGCAGCTCATCGTTGATATCGCCCGCGACTCATCGACGCCTGCCGAAGGGCTGATCCTGGCGGATTGGGTCACATCACAACGGAATAACGGCATTGCAGCGCTGGGGCTGGGCGGCTACGAACTGCCGTTTCCGCCGGCGCTTTTCCGCGAGGCATTCGCGCTGGCGCATGAGCGCGGCTTCCCATGCGTACTCCATGCCGGAGAAACCGCCGGTCCCGAAAGTATCTGGGGCGCACTTGAACACGGCAGGACGGTGCGGATCGGGCACGGCGTGCGCTGCCTGGAAGATGGGCTGCTGGTTGCGCATCTTCAGCAGCAGCAGATCCCGCTTGAAGTCTGCCCGACCAGCAATGTCTGCCTGCGCATCTTCCCCAGCATCGCAGCGCACCCACTGGCGCGCCTGATCGATGCAGGGCTGTATGTCACGCTCAATTCGGACGATCCGCCGCTCTTCAATGCGACGCTGACGCAGGAATACATCGTCTGCGGAGAAACATTCGGTTTCCCGCTGGCGCGGCTGGAACAGTTCTCGCACGATGCGGCGCGCGCAGCGCTGCTGCCTGCCGATCAGCGCGCAGCGCTCGAAAAGCGGCTGCATGATGGCTGCGCAGCGCTCCGTCAGCAGTGGGGCATCCCTGCCGATCCGGTGCAGGTGTAACGGGAGGGGTGAAGCACGATGGCACATCCTGACTTCGCTGAAGATCACGAACTGGCAGGGATTCCCGGCGCGCGCCCACGCCGCGTGCGTGGTGTGTTCGCCGGCGTGCTGCCGATCACGATCATGGTCATTTTCACCGTGGGAACAGTCGCCGTGCTGCTCAACAACCGCTGTCAGGAACTGTTTCGCAGTGACATTCTCGTCTATCCCAACGCAGAGCTTCAGAGCGAGTTGTGGACATTTCTTGCACGGCAGGAAATGGTGTTCTTCACCACCGATGAGGCAGAGGTCGTCGCAGACTGGTATCGGCTGGCGCGCGCCCGTGCCATGCGCCAGGCAGTGATCACGCACAATTTTGAGTTCGTCCCGCCGGAAAACTGGATCATCAGCAGCACCGAGGCGGGCACGACGATCACATTCGAGACGATTTGTCCCTGAGCATGAAGATCAGGGGAAGGAACCGAGAGAACCCATCATGAAAGTCATTCGCGGCAGCCTGGGCTGTTTTGCCATCATCGCAGGCATCCTGCTGTGTTCCGGCGTGAGCTTCTATACCCTTGACCGGATCTGCTATGACTCGCTCAGCCAGCGCCTGCCGATCTATCCGAACGCCGAGATCGTCTTCCGCGCGCACAACCTGTTCAGCGAGCTTGGCATGGGCAACACTGTGATCACCCTGCACAGTGACGACGAACCGGATGTTGTGCGCGCATGGTATGGGCGTGCGCAGGGCGAATACGCACGGATGGCGCTCAACAGCAGCAATATCATCACTTCAACCGGTCAGCGCATCGCCCGCGCAGACTGGTCGGTCACGCGCGATGGCGACGGCACGCAGATCATCCTGTTCGGAACGTGTGTGAATTAAAACCTTGCCCAGATCACATATCAACCGTTGAACCACGAGGAAACCCGACAGACCTCATGAGCAAAATCCCCTTCACCCAGCGCCTCAGAGACAGCCGCCCGATCCTTGCCGATGGCGCGATGGGCACGATGATCCATACCCATGGCGTCCAGATGGATGAGGCGTTCGAGCGGCTCAACCTGGAGCAGCCCGCCGTGATTCAGTCGATCCATGCGCGCTACCTGGCCGCGGGCGCGGAACTGATCGAGACCAATACCTTCGCCGCCAACCGCTTCAAGCTGGCTGAGCATGGGCTGGAAAGCCAGGTGGAGCAGATCAACCGCGCCGGTGTGGCGATCGCGCAGCGGGCGATTGCCGAGAGCGGCCGCGCCGGTGAAGCCTACGTTGCGGGATCGATCGGTCCGCTGGGCATGGCGCTTCAGCCCTATGGACGCCTGAAACTGGAAGATGCACAGGCGGCGTTTGCCGAGCAGATCGCCGCGCTGCGCGATGCAGGCGTCGATGCGCTGGTGTTCGAGACCTTTAACGATCTGGCGGAGATCCGGCTGGCGCTGCAAACGGCGCGTGAAGTCGCGCCCGATCTGCCCGCCATCTGCCAGCTCAATTTTGCGCCCGATGATCGGACGCTGCTCGGCTACCTGCCGGGGCGGATCGCGCATGAGCTTCGCCAGGCAGGCGCGGACGTGATCGGCGTCAACTGCTCTGGCGGCCCCGCGCAGATCAGCCGCGTGCTGGCTTCGATGCGGCAGAGCGCGCCGGATGCGCGATTTTCTGCCATGCCCAATGCGGGCTTCCCGGAAACGGTCAACGGCCGCATGATGTATCCTGCGACGGTGGAGTATTTTGCCGACTATGCGCTGACGTTCCGCGCGCAGGGAGCCAATATCATCGGCGGCTGCTGTGGCACGACCCCGGAGCATATCGCCGCCATGCGCGCCGCGCTCGACGACCCGGAACGTGTGCCGCGCCATCTGCCGCGCATCTCGATCGAGCCGACCGAGGAGATCAGCACCAGCGAGCGCCCTCAGCGCGCTACCGAACTGGCGCACAAGCTCACGCAGGGGAAATTCGTCGTCACCGTCGAGATGACGCCGCCGCGCAGTCACAGCTTCGAGCGGCTGATCGCTTCGGCCACGCTGCTGCGCGAGGCTGGGGCGGATCTGGTCAACATCCCGGACAGCCCGACGGCGCGTATGCGCGTCAGCCCGTGGGCTGTCTGCCAGCAGGTGCAGTTCGGTCTCGGCATCGAGACGATCCTGCATTTCCCGACGCGCGGCCGCAATCTGCTGCGTGTGCAGGGCGACCTGCTCGGCGCGCACGCGCTCGGTTTGCGCAATATCTTTGTCGTGATGGGCGACCCGACGCGCATCGGTGATTACCCGGACGCGATGGACAACTACGACATCGCGCCCAGCAGCCTGATCGCCCTGATCAAGCAGCGGATGAATATCGGCGTCGATCAGGCGGGCAACAGCATCGGGCAGCCGACCAGCTTCACGGTGGGTTGTGCGCTGAACATGGGCGCGGCTGACATCGACAAGGAAATTGAACTCACGCGCAAGAAGATCGACGCGGGGGCAGATTTTGCGCTCGGTCAGTCGGTGTTTGAGCCGCATATTGCCGAGCGCTTCCTGCGCCGCTATGAAGAAGTCGTCGGCGCGCCGCTCTCGCTGCCCGTCCTGATGGGTATCATGCCGCTTTACAGCCTCAAGCATGCGCTGTTTCTGCATCATGAAGTTCCGGGAATCAGCATTCCGCCCGCCATTCTCAAACGCATTGAGGACGCCGGCGACAATGCCCCTGCGGAAGGCGTCCGTGTGGCACAGGAGCTGCTGCGCGGGCTGCGCCCATACACGCAGGGCGCGTATGTGATTCCTGCGTTCGGGCGATATGAGCTGGCCGCAGAAGTGATCGACGCGGTTGGCGTGATTGTATAGGCCGATTGCGGAAAAAGCAGAACAAATTTGCTATTTTCCTGCGGGTTGAGCTACAATCGAATACAGTCTTTGCACATACAAGGAGTGTATTCCGATGGAGATGAAGCTCGAACTTGTTCCCGTACCTGTAAGCGATATTCCCCGCGCCAAAGCATTCTACTCGGATGTGCTCGGCTTCAACGTCGATCACGATACGCAGGTCGGCGAGATGCACATCATCCAGCTCACGCCGCCGGGTTCGGGCTGCTCGATCCTGATCGGCAGGGGGATGGGCGAAATCTCGGAAATGCGTCCGGGTTCGGTCAAAGGGCTGCATCTGGTCGTGAAAGATATCGCGGCAGTGCGCGATCTGCTCGTCGGGCGTGGTCTGGATGTGACCGAGATCGTCACCTATCCCCGCGAGATCAAGTTCGCCTATTTTCACGATCCTGACGGGAATGGCTGGGTGCTTCAGGAGATCCCGCCCGGCATCTGAAAGGCAGACAGGATATAAATTGTGTTATCGTAAGGTAATTAGCAGATCGTCCTGTCACAAACAGAATATGTTCCTCAAGGAGCCTACAATGGACAGCCGCCGTCTCACGATCATTCCCGGTATCATTGGCGTCATCATCCTCACACTGGGCGCGATCATCACTGCGCTCGGCTACACCGGTGCGCAGGGACAGACTTACTGGCCATTTAATCACTTCGTCTCGGAACTCGGCCATACACAGGAATCCGAACTGGCATCCGTGTTCAATATCGCGCTGATCATCGGCGGGCTGGCCTATGGTATTTTCATGGTCGGTGTCGGACTCAAATTCAGCGGCATCATGCGCTATGTGATTGCCATCGGCGGGCTGCTGGCGGGAATTTCCGGCGCGCTGGTCGGCGTTTTCCCGATGGATATCGATCTGCAAACTCACGGTCAGGTTGCCCTCGGCTTCTTCGAAGGCTCTCTGGTGCTTCTGGTGATCTTCTCGCTTTACGTCGGCTTGTCGAAGCAGACGGCGTATCCGCGCTGGATGGCGTTGATCGCGCTGCCGATGATCATCAGCAATGCCATCTTCGTCTACATCGTGCTCAATGGCGGTCCCGATGCCCTTGCCGCACCCGAAGGCGGACGCCCCGATTTCTGGCTCACCACAACCTCTGAATGGGGCGTGATCATCTTTCTGCTGGTTTGGGTTTCGATCATCACTGTGTGGCGGATCAAAAACCCGGATTAGCTGCGGGACATCAGCACCGTCGAGGCAGGCAGGACGATGCGGAACGTGCTGCCTTTCCCCGGCTCGCTGTCCACTTCGATACTGCCGCGGTGGATATCCACGATCTTCTTGACCATCGAGAGGCCCAGCCCTGCGCCGCTGCCGCTGAGCGTGCGCGCCTTGTCTACCTTGTAGAAACGGTCAAAGATGAAGGGCAGTTCGTCGGCTTCGATACCGATGCCGTTATCGCGGACTTCAATCGTGACGGTCGTCTGGTGATCCGCCCTGGCCTCAGAGAAGGCGCGCAGCCAGATCTCGCCATTGCGATGCGTGAAATGCACAGCGTTATCCAGCAGGTGGCGCACCGCAAAGCGAAGCTGGCGTTCGTTGCCATCCACCCTCGGCAGTCCGTCTTCGATATTGATATGCAGGCGCTTCCCCTGATCCTCGGCATGCTGCCCCGCGGACGCCCCAACCTCATCGAGCAGATGCCGGATATCCAGCGCCATCATCGAAAATTCGCCGGAGTTATCCAGCACGCTCATGTTGTGCATCTGTTCGAGCAGCATCGTCAGGTGGCGTACCTGCTGCTCCACAATGGCGATCCGCTCGGCGCGCTTCTCCGGCGAACTCTCGCGTTTGATCAGGTACAGACTGGTATTGATGATCGACAGCGGGGTGCGCAGTTCATGTGAAGTATCGCGCATCAGGTCGCTGAGGACTTCTACCTTGTCGCGCTCGCGTTCCAGTTCCTGCGCCTGGGCTTCAGAGCGGCGGCGCTCGGTGATGTCGCGGGCGATGCCCAGCAGTCCGTTCACTTCGCCGTGTTCATCGCGCAGCGGGACCATGGTGGTCGAAAACCAGCGCTCTGTGCCATCCACGGCGGTGAACGTCTGAAGTTTGTCCAGCACCGGAATCCCTTTTTCAAGCACATCGCGCGTATCTCTGCGGATATTTTCCACCACATCGCGCGCGGGCATGACATCATACAAATTCTTGCCCACCAGATCGGCAGGGGATGCCTGCCCCCAAAGCTGCGCCTCTGCCTTGTTGACCATGACGAAGCGCTCCTGCATGTCCTTGATGAAAATGCTGTCCGGGCTGTTATCCATCACGATCTGAAGCAGATCGCGTGAGCGGCGCAGCTCATCCTGCGCGGATTTGCTCTCGGTGATATCCGCAAAAGAACAGACCACGCCGACCATCTCTTCCGTGCCTTCACGCAGGATCGGCTCGCAGTTGATCCGGATCCAGGTCAGCGTGCCATCCGGCTTGTGAACGCCCATGATCTCATCGGAGAAAGCCTTTCCCGTGCGAATCGTTTTGACCGCCGGGTGTTCCTCGCCGGGGAACGGGCTGCCATCCTCATGAATGGCGCGCCAGGTTGAATCGTAGCTGGACAAGCCTATCATCTGGTGACGGGTCAGCCCCAGAATACGCTCGGCGCTCTGGTTGCAGGTGACGATACGCGATGTCATGTCCTGCATCACAACGCCTTCAGAAAGCGCCGCAAACAGCGACCGGTAGCGCTGTTCGCTCTCCAGCAGCGCCTGCTGAGCGCGCTTGCGCTCCTCGATTTCACTCAGCATCTGCCGCGATTCATCCCGGATCTGGCGCTGCATCGGCAGAAAGAGCATCACGAAGATCCCCACCAGCCCCAGCAGCGTCCCCATCATCAGCGCGAGCTGAAGCGTTTCCAGCGATCCGATGGCATCCCAGCGCTCATTACGAGACTGGACGACGATCCGATCCAGCCCCGGCGTGAGCAGGCTGTTCATCGCCAGCAGCCGCTGGAGATCGTCATTCTGGCGGATCAGCCCTTCGCTCGGCGCTTCAATCAGTTCCCGCGCGGCGTCGATCACGCCCTGCGTGTAATGCTGCACGCGAAAAGGTGGCTCAAAAAGGATAACGGACAACGCCGGCGAAATCTGGTGATTTGGCTCCAGTTGTCCGCTGATCAGCAGGTTCAGCCCGCTTTCGAGATTGACAAGCTGATCGCGGATGGCGTCGCGCAGACGGTCGCGTTCGAGATCGTCTGACGCAACGATCAACTGAAGCGCCAGCAGAGACACCCGCTGCGCCACCCAGCGCTGACGGCTGGCAGTGAGGATCGTGCCCGTATCTGTCAGGCGAACGGTGGCGTCTCGCAGCACCAGATAACTGCCGAGCGTGAGCAGGGCGAGCAGGACGATGGCGACAAAATGCGCAATGCTCAGACGAGAGAGCAGGCTCGCGCGGCGTGCTTTTGGCGGCTCTGGCGCGGCTTCATACGATACATGCAGGGGTGAATCCATAGCTTTAACAGCTCTCGGCGTGTTTGTTCCTGTGACACTCTATAACGGTATAACAAATGACGGTGATTGCGCCATGAGATCTTGTTTAGCGCTCATGGCGATCACCGTCAGATTGGACTTGTTATCAACTGATCCTGCGGGGTGATTAACCGGGGGCAACCATGTAGATCACGGTCACACCTTCGCCGCCCTCACTTGGGGAGGCGGTCACGGCGCGGCTGATGAGCGTATGATGGCGAACGCGCTCCTGGATCGCCTTGCGCAGCGCGCCGGTTCCCTTGCCGTGGATGATACGGGCAAAGGGAAGCCCGCTCAGATACGCCGCGTCGATATAGCCGTCCAGCCGCTCCAGCGCATCCTCAACGCGCGCGCCGCGCAGATCAAGCTCCATGCCAGGCGATTCCGGCTTCGGCGTCGTGATCGACGGACGATCATCCCGGTAAGCGCTGGTATATTTGCGGCGGCGCTGCTCTTTTTTCTCGCTGCGGGTCGGCTTCCTGAGATCGCGCAGTCTGGCGCGGATCTTCAGCGAGCCGATCTGCACCAGCGCTTCTTCCTTGTCCAGCTCGATCACGCTGCCTTCTGCCTTGAGCGTCTCCAGCCAGACGGTATCGCCGAGGCGCGGCGTCCAGCCGTCATCATCCTCTGGCAGTGTCACCTCATCGGTCACCGCCTTGTGGATCCCCTTCTCCAGCCCATCGACCGTCCCCTGCACCGCCTTGAGGGTCTCCAGCGGCAGAGAGGCATCGCGCATCTCGCTGCGCAAGCGGCGGATTTCCTTGCGGAACTCGTCCAGCTCAGCCTGCATCTCGCGGCGGCTGGCGGCGATGATATCACGCCGCTGATCCTCGATCGCGCTCAACTGTGCCCGAAGTTCGCTGCGTTCAGTCTCGATCTGTTCGCGCAGGGCGCTGACCTGTGCCTGCTGGCGGCGAATATCCTCGCGCGTGCGGTGGATTTCGTCGAGCAGATCGTCGGCGATCAGGTCTTCCGTGGCGATCATGCCGCGCGCATCCTCGATGATTTCGGGATTCAGCCCCAGCCGCGTTGCGATCGAGAGCGCGTTGGAACGCCCCGGCAAGCCAATGATCAGGCGATAGGTCGGGGCCAGCGTCTCCAGGTCAAATTCGACGCTGGCGTTGCGAACACCGGGCGTCTCGACACTGTAAACCTTCAGCTCCGGATGATGGGTCGTCACCATCGTCGTCACACGGCGGCTGAGCAGGAACGTCAGGATAGCGCGCGCCAGCGCTGAGCCTTCTGCCGGATCCGTGCCCGCGCCCAGCTCATCGAGCAGGACCAGCGAACGCTCATCACATTCACGCAAAATCTGGATCGTGTTGGTCATGTGGGATGAGAAGGTGGACAGCGACTGTTCGATGCTCTGCTCATCGCCGATATCAGCGAACACGTTGTCGAAGACAGTCAGCCGGGCGCTTGAACAGGGCAGATGCAGCCCGCACTGCGCCATCAGCGCCAGCAGGCCGACTGTTTTGAGCGAAACGGTCTTGCCGCCGGTGTTCGGCCCGGTGACGACCAGCACCCAGGTATTATCATCAAATTCGACATCGATCGGCACGACGTTCCCGCTCAGCAGCGGATGGCGGGCTGCCTGCAAAGAGATCGTACTGCCGGGATGCTGAGGATTGCCGCTGCGCGGCGAGAAGTCTACCAGCGTGGGACGTACGGCGTTGAGCGCCTCCGCATAGCGCGCTTTGGCGACGACCAGATCGAGATATGCCAGCACCTCCACCGTGCGGATAACCCGCTCGCTCTCGCGGGCAACCTGTTCGGTGAGCGCGGCAAGGATGCGCCGGATTTCCTTTTCCTCATCGAGCTGAAGCTCACGCCAGCGGTTGTTGAGTTCGAGCGTCTCCAGCGGCTCGATGAACAGCGTTGCGCCGCTGGCAGACGAGTCGTGGATCACGCCCGGTATCTTGCCCTTGTGTTCTGCCTTGAGCGGGATGACATAGCGCCCGTTGCGCATGGTGAACAGCGCTTCCTGCAAAAGCGCCTGATTGCCAGACGCGCTGATCAGCCGCTGGAGCTTGCTCTGCAGCCGGTCGAACGAGACCTTGAGATCGCGGCGGATGACGGCGAGCTGTGGGCTGGCGCTGTCGCGGATGACACCGGTATCGTCCAGCACGCGGGCGATCTCCTCCTGAAGCGCGGCGCATTCCTCGGCTTCAGACAGCAAATCCGCCATCAGCGGATACTGTCCCTTCATCCGTCCTAGCGTGCGCTTGAGCGTGGTAGCGCGGCGCAGCGTGTTGCGGATGTCCAGCAGCACGCTCGGCTCGATCACGATGCCGCGCGTCGCGTTGATGACCGGCTCACGGACATCGCGCGCCCCGCCAACCGACACATTGACCTGATGATTGAACATCGCCAGGACTTCCGCCGTCTCGTCCTGCCACTGGCGCGCTTCATCGAGATCGTTGGTCGGGAACAGCTCACGCGCCAGATCGGCGCTGGCGCTGAAACTGGTGAAACCGGCAAGTTTCTCCAGGATTTTATCGAGTTCAAGGACATGCAGGCTTTTTTCGTTCATGAATTTCGGCTGGCTCATGCAATGTGTTCGGCGAAGGTATTCTATCAGACGCCCGATAGGGTCACAATAGGAAGGTTCATGAGAGGTCATAAAATGCTGAGAAGGGCGGAACACAGCAGGCAGGCTGAAGGGATGTCGTCGTGCCTCGCCCTGTCGCTGTGGCGCGGCACAGAGTAGCATTGTCGGCACATTCGCCATCTGTGGATTGTGAAAGCTGTCGCCATGCCTGACTCGCCTGCCAGACCTCGCTCGCCCATCCTGATCGCCGCGCTGATCATCCTCGCTGCCGCGCCGATCCTGTTCACAATCGTCACGATTGCTGAGCGGGGCGTCAACATGCCCTACGGCGACGAAATCGACGCCAGCGCGCCGATTGCCCTGCGCGCTGCCCGTGGCGAAGGCGTGCCCCTCGAATGGCTGTTCGCCCCGCACAATGAACATCGCATCGTCACACAGCGGCTGGTCACGATCCTGCTGGCAGGGCTGACGCGCTGGAACCTGATCGCCGAATCGCTGATGAGCGTGTTGGCGGCCGCGATCAGCCTGGCGCTGGTCGTGGCGACGGCGCGGCGCACCGGTGCGCCGGCATGGGCGATCCTGCTGCCGTGCGCCGTGCTGATCTTTGCGCCGCAGCAGGAAAGCAACTGGCTGTGGGGCTTTCAGAGCGTATGGTTCTACACAGCGATGTTCAGCTTCGGTGCGGTCTACCTGCTCACCTCGCCAAAGCGCGGCTGGCTGGCGCTCGGCGGTGCAGTCGTGTGTGCGCTGGGGGCGCAGTATTCACTGGCGGGCGGGATTCTGGCCTGGGGTGTCGGCGTGATCGTGATGTGGATCAACGGCTGGCGCAGGCCGCTGCCGTATCTGATATGGATCGGCATCGGCGCGCTGTCGACGCTGCTCTACTTCAGCGGGCTGCCGCTGACCAATGCGCGTGTCCCGTTCGACCCCGGTCACATGATCCGTTATCTGCTGAGTTTCACAGCAGGCATTTTTGCGCTGCCCGGCGATCTGAGCGCGGCCGACTACCGGCCGCTGAGCGCGGCCGCCATCGCGCTGGCGCTGATCAACGCGCTGATCATCCGCCGCTTTGATGGTCACTGGCGGTCGATCACGATCTGGCTGGCTGCCGGGCTGCTCGCGCTTGGCATGGGCTGGCTGACGTGGTTCGGGCGCACCAGCCCGCTGGAGATCGACCCGCTGCGCTCACCGACGACCAGCCGTTACTTCACGTTCAGCGTGCTGTTCTGGGCAGCGTTCGCAGGGCTGGCGATCACCGCCTCCCACCGGATCATCCACGCTGCCGGGGCGCGCTTCACGCTGCCGGGCGCTGTCGTCCTGGCAAGCGCCGCCGTGGGCAGCATCGCCGCCGCCTTGTTCGCCATTTCTGCCGTCCGGCAGGAAACCATCCACCCCACCCGTGAACATGAAGCCTGCCTGCGCGCCTTTATCCTGACGGATGAGATCGGCTGTGCGCGGGTGATCCACCCCGCCTATTTCGATCCAGCCTGGCCTTACAGCGACACGCAGGACTTCCTGAGAGCCCTGTACTACCAGCTCAGCGAAGCGCGGCTGACCCCCTATGCGCCGGAAACCGATGGCAGTTTCCGCTTCTCGCTGCGGGGAGTGGCGTTTCAGGTGATCCAGACGAATACGGAGGTGATCTTTTTCGAGCGGATGATCGATCAGCAGACACCGTCTGCCCGCCGGGAGGACGTGCTGTCGATGTACGCGCCGGGAATGGCAGATTTCCGGGTGACGCTGCCGGCGCGCGGCGGCGAAATCTGGCTGGAGACGGCGGGCTATCTCGGCTTCGTCGCCGAGCCGGACCCGAATTTCCCGCGCGACGGCGTGGAGTTCCGGGCAGAAGTCGTGCAGGACGGCGCGATCGCTGCGGCCGGGAGCCTGATCATCACGCCGGATACGCTCACCGCACAGCCTATCCGGCTCAACCTGACTCCGTTTGCCGGGCAGGCGATCGTGATCCGCCTCTCCACATGGGCGCTGGACAATCCGAATTACGACTGGTCGGACTGGGTGGATCCGCAGATCGTCTATACGGCGTGGTAGCGCGCCTCAGCCGCCGACCTGATCCCGCGCCCAGGCCAGCGTTTCGCGCATGCCGTCCTCAAATACAACTGAAGGCGACCAGCCCATGAGTTCGCGCGCCCGCGAAATATCGGCGACGCTGCGGCGGATATCCCCCGGCTGGGCAGGGTGATAACGGATCGGGTACGTCTCACGGGTATAGCCGAATTCCGCCAGCACCAGATCGCACAGCCGGTTGATGGTCACATCCCGTCCTGCGCCGATGTTGATCACCTGCCCGAAGGTACGCGCATCGTCGATGGCGTCTGCCCATGCCCGCGTCACATCGCTGACATGGACGAAATCGCGCGACTGCTCGCCGTCGCTGTCGATGCGGATCGGCTCGCCGCGCAGGACGTTGCCCATGAAGATGGCAAACACACCCTGGTAGGCGTTCGTCAGGCTCTGGCGCACCCCATAGACGTTGAACATGCGGAACGAAGTCACATGCAGCGGGGCTTCGATATCCCTGCGCGCCGCGCCGAGGTGCAGATAGCGCTCGGCGGCATACTTGGTGATGCCGTAGAATGACACCGGGTCGGGTGGGGCGGTTTCCGGCGTTGGAACCTGCGCCGGATTGCCGTAGATCGTCATCGAGCTGGCAAAGAGCAGGCGGGGCACACGATGCCGGTAGCACTGCTGGAGAAGATTGATCGTGCCGAGCGTGTTCACGCCCAGATCTGCCGTCGGGTCGAGATACGACAGCCGGATCGACGCCTGCCCCGCGATATGGCAGACGACATCGACGCCGCGCTCGAAGATGGGGGCAAGATCGTCCATCGAGCGAACGTCGCCGCGCACAAATTCAGCATTCGGATTGACGTAGGCTTCAGCGCCGGTGCTGAGGTTATCCAAAACGACGACGCGAAACCCGCGCGCCAGCAGCAGGTCGGTCAGGTGGCTGCCGATGAAGCCTGCGCCGCCTGTGACGAGAACGGTACGGCTCATTCAGCGCGCTCCTCGGTGTGGGCAGGCGGTGTCATCGGCACGAACACACCGTCATCAGTACGCCGGGTATCGCCGCGCACGAGCAGCCATTCAAACCACACTGTGAGCAGGGTATACAGATAGCGGCTGCCCTGCTCTTGCAGTTTGAGCGCCGAGACGCCGACACGCCGGTTGCGCCATGTGATCGGTATGACGCGGTAGCTGTAACCGCGCGCGATCGCCTTGAGCGGCAGCTCGATCGTCAGGTTGAAATGTGGCGAGACGAACGGACGGCAGCCCTCGATCACGTAAGCGCGGTAGCCCTTGAAGGCGTTGGTAGTGTCGTTATACCGCATGGCGAACATGATGCGGATGATATTGTTGGCGAGCCGGTTGACGAAGCGCTTGAAGCGGGGATAGTCGATCACCCGACCGCCGCGCATCCAGCGCGACCCGAAAGCGCAGTCGGCTTCATCGCGCAGGATATGATAGTACCGCACCACATCTTCCGGCGAGTCGCTCAGATCTGCCATACAGATGATGACGGCATCCCCCGTGAAGTGATTCAGCCCGAAGGTGACGGCACGCCCAAAGCCACTGCGCCCGGTATTGCGGATCACGCGGATGCGCGCGTCCTGCTCATGCGCGGCAGTGACGAGGGCGAACGTCTCATCAGTGCTGCCATCATCGACGACGAGAATTTCAAAATCGCCAATACCGGCGCTGTCCAGATGATCGCGCAGGGCAGTGAGCGTATGCTCGATATTGCCCGCCTCGTTGCGAGCCGGGATCACGATCGACAGCTTCATCCTGCATGCCCTTTCAGCGGACGCTTAATACACCCGCGGCAGACGTTCGTGCCAGCTTGCGACGATCTCTTCGAAGATGTCCTCAAGCGACCGGGTGATATCCCAGCCGGGAAGCTGTGCCTTCATATGCGTCAGATCGCTGATATAGCAGATGTGATCGCCGGCGCGCGCCTGATCGCTGTAGCGGTAGCGCATCGGTTTGCCGGTGAGCTGTGCGGCGCGATCAAAGGCTTCAAGGATCGAAACCGAGTTGGCGCGCCCGCCGCCGAGGTTGAAGACAGCGCCGGACTGTGGATGCGCATAGAACGTCTCGATGGCGCGCGCCACATCGTAGGCGTGGATGTTGTCGCGCACCTGCTTGCCCTTGTAGCCGTAGATCGTGTATTCCCGTTCTTCGACGTTGCAGCGGATCAGGTAGCTGAGGAAGCCATGCAGCTCGACGCCGCTGTGATTGGGACCGGTCAGGCAGCCGCCGCGCAGGCAGCAGGTCTTCATGCCGAAGTAGCGCCCATATTCCTGCACCATGACATCGGCGGCCACTTTGGACGCGCCGAAGACCGAGTGCTTGCTCTGATCGATGCTCATCGTCTCGTCGATGCCGTTGGCGTAAGCCGGATCGGCGTAGTCGTAACGGGTTTCAAACTCGTTCATGGCGATCGTGTTCGGGCGGTCGCCATAGACCTTGTTGGTGGACATATGCGCGAAAACGGCGTCCGGCGCAAACTGGCGCGTCGCTTCCAGCAGATTGAGCGTGCCACCCGCGTTGACATCGAAATCGTCGAAGGGGCGGCTGGCGGCGAGATCGTGGCTGGGCTGTGCCGCGGCATGGACGATCATATCGGGCTGGATCGTCTGCACCAGCGAAAGCACATCGGCGCGGCTGCGAATATCCACTTCGTGATGGGTGAAGTGCGCGCATGTGCTTTCCAGCCGCTGCTGATTCCAGCGCGTATCGCCTTTTTCGCCGAAGAAATCGCGGCGCATGTTGTTATCCACGCCGTGAACATCCCAGCCGCGCGCATCGAAATAGGTGACGACTTCTGAGCCGATCAGCCCGTTGGAGCCGGTGACGATGAGTTTTTTCATGGACGAGTCCTTACATTCACTTCAGTTTGGGCGCGGCAGAAACACCCCTCAACCTTGATCTCCTTCTTCCACGCCAGCGGGAAAAAGGAGTGAAGAGACAGCTTGTTGTCCGCATCTGATCGCCTGCCGGCTGCCCTCTCCCTGTTTACGTCGGAGAGAGAAGCGCGCGCACTGAGCAGGGTGAGGGAAACGTTAGTCACGGTCTGACCGCCACTACCCACGCCTGTTTACCGAACAGACGATGCACGAAGGTGAGCCTGAGATACAGCCTGACCAGCCAGGCAGCCTGCGGAAATCGGCTGCGGGTGGTATAGGGCAAAAACTGCGGGCGAACTTCGACGGCGCGCATCCCGGTGAGCGCCAGCGCTTCTACCAGTGTGCGATCCGTCAGCGGCAGATAGTGATCGACAAAATCCCAATACTCGCCGTTCAGGAAGCGGATGTTGGGCTGCATGATCAGCAGCCTGCCACCGGGGCGCAGCACGCGGCGGATCTCGCGCAGGGTATCCAGAAATGCCTGTTTATCCGGCAGATGCTCGAAAAAATTGCTGACGAAAACGACATCGACGCTGCCGTCCGCCACTTCGTTCATGGCGTGGCTGTAGGCGATGACGATGCGGACATCCGGCGCAGCGTATCTGCGGACATCCTCGTTCAGATCGACGGCGATCTTCTCGCGGCAGCGGATCTGGTTGATGAACTCGCAGCGCCCGGCAGCCAGATCGAGCACGACGGCATCCTGTGGGATATAGCGCTGAATCCAGGACTCGCACAGAGTGCGCCAGAGCGCCAGCCGCGCCGCTTCTGTATCCTTGCTGAAGCGTTCACGATAGATCTGGGCAAGCTGTTGGGACTGCACATCGGTCACAAGGGGAAGCCTCAATGTCCGGAACAGGGGGGATCTGCGTTCTGATCGCTGCTTTTAATGATATGTGTAACCCTCCCGCCTGACAATCCGGGATTTGAGCGTCGGGCTTGCTAATGAGGCTGCCTACCCTGCATGCAGCAAGCCCTCTCGCGGTTGAACGATACCTCATGAATTTTGAAAAAAGTTTGACTTTTCTGTAAGATCGCAATATCATATGAATACATGCTCATACATAAAGACTGTCAATCACCGTGATACCCGATTTTTCCCCGTCGGCCACCCTGGATACCATAACCGCCAACCGGCTTGCCGAGCTGTTCAAGGCGCTCAGCGACCCGACGCGCCTGCGGATCATCGCGCATCTGCTCCACGGCGAAGCGACCGTGCAGGCGCTGGAGCGTGACCTCGGCATGAGCCAGTCGGCAATCTCACATCAGCTACGCGGGCTGCGCCAGCTTCGGCTGGTGCGCTTTCGCAAGGAAGGGCGCTTCGTCTTTTATGCCCTCGACGACGATCACGTGCGGCTGCTTTTCGAGCAGGGGCTGCTCCATATCACGCATGGATGAACTCTCATGACAGCGACGACCAAAATCTATACCGTACAGGGGATGGACTGTGTTCACTGCGCGCAGGAAGTCGAAACCGGCGTGGCGCGGTTGGACGGCGTACAGTCTGTGCGCGTCGATTTCGCCACCAGCCTGATGCATCTCGAAGGCGACGTGCCGTTCGATGTGTTACAGGCACGGGTGCAGGCGCTCGGCAAGTCGCTTCAGACGCCGGACGAACCGGCTTCTGCGCGTTCCGCTGAACCGGTACGGCGCGGCGGCGTGATCGGCTTCCGGGATTATCTGCTGCGGCGCGGCGAGACCCGTCTGGCGCTGATCGGCGGCGGTCTCGTCCTGCTCACGCTGGCGCTTTCGATCCTCGGTATGCCGGAATCGTTCGCCGCTGTGCTCTACACGGTCGGCATGGCGATCACCCTGCTGCCTATCCTGCGGCAGGGGCTGAACGCGCTGCGCATCAACCGCGAGTTCAATATCAATCTGCTGATGAGCATCGCCGCGATCGGCGCGATCGCCATCGGCGAATTTCTGGAAGGCGCAACCGTGATCTTCCTGTTTGCCATCGGCGAGGCGCTTGAAGGCTATACCGCCGACCGCGCCCGTGACAGCATTCGCGGGCTGATGGCGCTCAAGCCGACGGAAGCCTGGCGGCTGGATGGCGACCGTGAGGCGCGCGTCCCCGTCGAGAGCCTGCGCATCGGCGATCGCGTACTCGTCAAGCCGGGCGAAAATGTCCCGATGGATGGCGTGGTGCTGACGGGCTTGAGCAGCGTCAACCAGGCTCCGATTACCGGCGAGAGCCTACCCATCGCCAAATCTGACGGCGATGCGCTGTATGCGGGCACGATCAACGGTCACGGCGCGCTGACGATGCGCGTCACGCGGCTGGCAAAGGACAATACGCTCAGCCGGATCATCGCCCTGGTGGAAGAAGCGCAGAGCGTCCGCGCCCCCAGCCAGCGCCTGATCGACCGCTTCGCTCATTACTATACGCCTGCTGTCGTCGTGCTGGCCGGTCTGGTCGCCTTCGCGCCGCCGCTGCTGACGAACGCGCCGTTCTATGACACGCCGGAAACACGCGGCTGGCTGTACCGCGCCCTCTCGATGCTGGTCATCGCCTGCCCATGCGCGCTGGTGATCAGCACGCCGGTGACGATCATCAGCGCCATCACAGCGGCGGCGAGGCGCGGCGTGCTGATCAAGGGCGGCGCGTTCCTTGAAGCACTGGCACAGATCCGCGCCGTCGCCTTCGACAAGACCGGCACGCTCACGCGCGGCACGCCACAGGTGATGAGCTATCATGCCGCCGACTGCGCAGAACTGGTCAACTGCCCGGTCTGTGATGATGTGCTGGCGCTGGCTGCCGCTGTCGAACGGCGCGCCGCCCATCCGCTGGCGCAGGCGGTCGTCAGCGCGGCGCAGGCGCACGGCGTCGGAGAAGTCTACGCGCCGGCCGAAACCGTCGAAATGCTGACGGGGCGGGGCGTGCGCGGCACAGTCAATGGACGCAGGATCACCATCGGGAGTCACAGCTTCTTTGACTCGGAATTTCCGCATGCCGCCAGCCTGTGCGCCGAGGTCGAGGCGGCAGAAGCGCAGGGACAAACGACGCTGCTGCTGGCGGATGATCAGCGAGTACGCGGGCTGGTCACGCTGGCGGATGCGCCGCGAGACTCCAGCCGCGAGGTAGTGCGCGAGCTGCATGATCTCGGCCTGACGACGATCATGCTCACGGGCGATAACCCGGCGGCAGCGCAGGCGATCGGCGCGGCGGTGGGCGTTGATGATGTTCAGGCAGGGCTGCTGCCGGAGCACAAGCTGGATGCTGTCCGCGCGCTGATGACCGCGCATGGGCGCGTCGCGATGATCGGGGATGGCGTCAACGATACGCCGGCATTAGCCGGAGCCAGCGTCGGCATCGCGATGGGCGGCGCGGGCAGCCCGCAGGCGCTGGAGACTGCCGATATCGCGCTGATGGGCGATGACCTGCG